>DAOLZR010000009.1:0-10967 GCA_035426405.1 Minisyncoccota bacterium
TAACAGAGGAAAGTCCGAACACACACTGCGTAAGTAGTAGCAGGGTAGCAGGTAACGCCTGTCATGGGTAACCATAGAGGTGCGAGCAGTGACGCCAATGCCGAAAGGCTAGGATTCTCTCCGAGAATAATTTCATGGCGACATGAAAGTGAAACGGCAAAATCCTTACCTGTGTGCAAGGCCGTGTCCTGTGGATTTTCGAAAACACAGGAAGTGCCGCTTGAGGTGATTGGTGACAATCATCCTAGATAAATTATTGCTAAAACAGAATTCGGCTTACGAATGCATATTATGGAAAAACCGTCTCCAAAGGGCGGTTTTTCCATTGCTAAATATATTTTTTCAGGCATGAGCAGAGAGATTCGTATCTCGATAATTCCCTCACAGCTGCGCAGTTCGGCTTCGCACCCATAAAGGATGCTCGATCTCGATACGAATCTCTCTGCTCATGCTCTGCTTGTATACAATGACTTTTTTTGAAACTTATAGTAGTATCACAGTATCTATGCAATTTCATGTCGTAACATTATTTCCAGAAAGCTTCGATTCATACATTAACGAATCGATTATTGGGCGTGCGATCAAATCAAAGAAAATAAAAATCAATTTTGTAAATCCACGCATGTTTGTTTCTGGGAAATATAAAAAAGTGTGGCCAGACGGAAATGTCTCACGAATTATCGACGATCGACCATATGGTGGTGGTCCAGGAATGGTAATGCGTGCAGAACCAATTTTAAAATCAGTAGAATCAATTATTAAAAAAATTGAAAAAAGAAAAACAAAGAGTAAAACATTAATCGTGTTTTTATCACCAGCTGGAGAATTGTTTACAACAGATTACGCAAAAAAAACTGTTAAGAGTTTTACTGACATCATTTTTATTTCTGGGCGATATGAAGGAATTGATGCTCGTGTGGTAACGGTTTTATCAAAACAAAAAACAAAGGCAATTGCGTTTGCACAGGTTTCTATTGGTGATTTTGTATTAACAGGTGGAGAATTACCAGCCATGGTTATGATTGATTGTATGGCACGACAAATTCCCGGAGTGCTTGGTAATTTTGATTCCCGTGAAGAAGAACGCGTATCGTCATCTGAAATATACACACGACCAGAAGTGTTGGAATGGAATAAGAAAAAATATAGCGTTCCCGAGGTGTTATTATCTGGTGATCATAAAAAGATGGATCAATGGAGGCAGTCAGTGAAAAAGGATCAGTAATAAGGTGTTTTAAAGGACATATCAAAGACATTGACTTTCAATGAAAAATGAATTATAGTGCAACCAATACCAAGACCTGAATGAGTTATGAACGGGTAGATTACCAACGTTTTCTCACGAATAGAAGCCTTTTTTGAAGCGTCAAAAACGGTTTTTATTCGTTATGTACAATATCATTTATGTCATCACACCAGCAGAATCGGGAACAGACACTCGTATTGCACACGGCTGCAATGCCAAAAAAGGTTTTCAGTAAATACCGAAAGCCTCTTGTAGAAGTTCCAAACCTTATCGAGAACCAATTGGTTTCATACCACAAGTTTCTTAATGAGGATCTGGCGCGCATTATCAAGGAATATTCACCAGTAAGTGATTATTCAGATAAAAAGTTCGAGTTTACTATTACAGGTATTCGATTGATCAAACCTGATCATGATGAAAACTTTGCAAAAGCAAATAAATTAACTTTTGAAGGTCAATTAAAAGCACAAGTTAAAATCCAAAACAAAGTTTTGGGTGCAACAAAAGATCAAGAAATTTCATTAACTGAAATTCCATTAATTACTCCAAATGGAACATTTATTATCAACGGAGTAGAGCGAGTAATCGTTCCGCAGTTGATGCGAAGTCCTGGAGTTTCTTTCACTGATAATCTAACTCGAAAGGGAATCTTTTTTGGTGCGAAAATTATTCCATCACGAGGTGCATGGATTGAGCTTGAGTCCGACGCAGATGGCGCGGTATTTGTTCGTATCGACAAAAAACGAAAGTTTTATGTTACAACATTACTTCGCGTATTGGGACCAGATACAGATGAGGAAATTTTGAATCTATTCAAAAACGAAACAGCAAAAGCTTACATTGAATATTGTTTATCAAAAGATACTACAAAAACAAAAGGTGAAGCATATGTTGATATTTATAAAAAATTGCGAGATGGGGAAAGCGCTCCTGCAGATTCTGCTCGAGAACATTTCCAATCAATTTTTGCAACTGAGCGATATGAACTATCGCGTGTTGGACGACATTTCTTTAACAAACGATTTGGAAAAGGAATTACCGATGCCGACATTGATATGCAACAACTAACGGTAGATGACATTGTTACTATTGTTGAACATATTGCAGAATTAAATACTACACCACGATCAAAACCAGATGATATTGATCATTTATCAAACCGACGAGTACGATTCGTGGGTGAACTTGTTGAACTTGCTGTACGAAAAGGTATGGCCCGAATGAAGCGAAACATTCAGGATAAAATGTCGACCATTGATACAAACACATTGCTTCCAATTCAGTTTATCAACCAGCGACCACTACAAGCTGCGATTCGTGAATTCTTTACGCAGAACCAGTTGTCACAATTTATTTCTCAGGAGAACCTTTTGACAGAGGTAGACCACCTACGCCGTGTATCGGCGCTTGGACCCGGAGGTCTTACTCGTGAACGAGCTGGATTTGAAGTGCGTGACCTTCACTCGTCTCACTACGGACGACTATGTCCTATCCGAACACCAGAAGGACCGAACATTGGTCTTATCTTGCAGCTTTCAATGTATGCCCGAATCAATGATTTTGGAATGATTGAAACTCCTTATATCAAGGTTAAAAATGCAAAAGTAACTAATGAGGTTGTGTATTTGAACGCACTTGAAGAAGAAAAATTCATTATTGCTCATGCAGGAATGATGAATGAAAAAGGAGTTATCGATAAAGATATTGTCGAAGCTCGTGTTCATGGTGGACCAGGTTATACAACTGCTGACAAAGTAGAATATGTAGATGTTGCCATTAACCAAGCGTTCTCTGTTGCTGCGTCACTTATTCCATTCCTAGAACACGATGACTCAAAACGAACATTGATGGGATCGAACATGCAGACTCAAGCAATGCCTTGTGTAGTTCCTATGGCACCATTGGTTGCAACAGGAATCGAAGACCGAGTAGCGCTTGATACAGGACGATTATGTATGGCACTAGAAGACGGAACTGTTACAGCAGTAGATGGAAAGAAAATTGAAATCAAAAACACAAAAGGAAAAGTAATTACTTATCCATTAACTACCTACACACGAACAAACCAAAGTACTATTTACCACCAGCGACCAATTGTTTCTATCGGAGATAATGTAGTTATGGGGCAAGTATTGGCAGATGGTGCAACGACTGAAAACGGACAGCTTGCGATCGGACAAAACATTCGAGTAGCATTGATGTGTTGGAACGGTGCAAACTTTGAAGACGCGATTGTTGTTTCAGAGCGATTGATCAAGAAAAATGTATTTACATCAATTCACATCGAGGAATACGACTGTGTTGTTCGTGATACAAAATTAGGAGCAGAGCAGACTACTCATGACATTCCGAATGTTGGTGAATCTAAATTAAAAGACTTGGACGAAGAGGGAATTATTCGTATCGGAGCAGAAGTTCGCGAACACGACATTTTGGTTGGTAAAATTACTCCAAAAGGTGAAGTTGAATTAACTCCAGAAGAACGATTACTACGATCAATCTTTGGTGAAAAAGTTCGTGATGTGAAAGATACATCACTTCGAATGGAAAAGGGCGCAAAAGGACGAGTGATCGGAGTGAAAGTTTTCTCACGCGATAACGGAGACGATTTGGAATCAGGAGTGCTAAAACGAATCTATATTCAAATTGCACAGCTACGAAACATTCAAATGGGTGACAAGTTATCAGGTCGTCACGGAAACAAAGGTGTGGTTTCAATTGTATTACCAGAAGAAGACATGCCTTACGGAGAAGACGGACAGCCAGTTGATATCGTGCTAACACCACTTGGTGTGCCATCTCGTATGAACCTTGGACAGATTTTGGAAATGCACCTTGGTCTTGCTGCGAACACTCTTGGATACCAAGCCGTTGTTCCACCATTTGCAGGTGCAACACCAGATGAAATTAAGGAAGAGCTAGTAAAAGCAGGATTCCCAGCGTCAGGAAAAGTAACATTGTTTGACGGACGAACCGGAGATAAATTCGATCAAGATGTCGCAATGGGTTACATGTACATGCTAAAACTATCTCACATGGTTGAAGATAAAATCCATGCTCGTTCTGTTGGTCCTTACAGTTTGATTACGCAACAACCTCTTGGAGGAAAAGCTCAAGGAGGAGGGCAGCGATTCGGGGAAATGGAAGTGTGGGCATTAGAAGGATATGGTGCTGCTCATACTTTGCGAGAAATGTTGACAGTAAAATCCGATGATATCATTGGACGAACACAAACATTCGACGCAATTATCAAAGGTGAAACTATTAAGAAACCAAATGTACCTGCATCATTCCAAGTAATGTTGAACTACTTGAAAGGATTGTCACTCGACATTTCTATTCGAGATTCATCATCAGGAAAAGAAAAAGGAACTTCATCAGGTCCTGTTAACAAGGTCGACATCAACTACGAACTTGACGAATTAGTCGAGGACGAAGATTTCGCTCATTAATTTCCCATATTTTAAATTATGAAAAACGACGATTACAATGTCATGTATACACCGGATACAATCTCGCTGTCGCTTGCGTCACCAGAACGAATCCGTGCATGGTCATATGGAGAAATTCAAAAACCAGAAACAATCAACTACCGAACAGGGCGATCTGAGCGAGGTGGTTTGTTTGACGAGCGAGTATTCGGACCAGAAAAAGACTATGAATGTTATTGTGGAAAATACAAACGAATCCGATATGCTGGAATTATTTGTGAAAAATGTGGAGTTGAAGTAACTCGATCTATTGTACGACGAGAACGAATGGGTCATATTGAACTTGCTTCACCTGTTGCGCATATTTGGTTCTTGCGAGCAATTCCATCACGACTATCACTACTACTTGATGTTGCTGTTTCAAACTTAGAAAAAGTTGTTTATTTTGCTGGATACATCGTTACAGAAGTTCACGCAGCTGAACAACAAAAGGTATTAAAAGAATTGGAACACGAATACAAAATCCGCATGAAGACTCTTGAGTCTGATGACGAAAAATCAGCACTTCAGGATTTGTTTTCAGTGACCAAAAAAGAAATTTTGGAAATTCAACCAAACCGAGTACTTACCGAAGCAGAATTCCACCGATTTTCAGTACGATACAGTACGATTTTCGAAGCAGGAATCGGAGGTGAAGCAGTGTACACAATTTTGAAAAACCTTGATTTGAAAAAATTAGCAGGTGATCTTGAAAAGATTATTGAAAAGAAAAACGAAACAGCAGCTCGCGAGAAAATCGAGAAACGACTGCAATTGGTTCGTTCGTTTATCATGTCTGATCAACGACCAGAGTGGATGTTTTTGACGGCTATTCCAGTTATTCCACCAGCTCTTCGACCTATGGTACCGCTTGAAGGTGGACGATTCGCGACATCTGATGTGAACGACTTGTACCGACGCGTTATCAATCGAAACAACCGTTTGAAAAAATTGAAAGAAATTGGAGCACCTGATGTTATTTTGCGAAACGAAAAACGAATCTTGCAGGAAGCGTGTGATTCATTGATTGATAACACAATTCGAAAATCATCTGGTTCAACTGCAATGAATCAATCACAAAAACGACAGTTAAAATCTCTTTCAGATTACTTGAAAGGAAAGCAGGGAATTTTCCGTGCGAACCTTCTTGGAAAGCGAGTAGATTATTCTGGACGATCTGTGATTGTGGTAGGTCCAAACTTGAAATTAAATCAGTGTGGACTTCCTAAATACATGGCTTTGGAATTATTCCGACCATTCGTAATTTCACAAATCATTAAACGAGAACTTGCGTACAATATTCGTGGAGCTGGAAAATTGATCGAAGAAGGAATTGCGGAAGTATGGGAAATTTTGGAAGAAGTTATTAAAGGAAAATATGTACTGCTTAACCGTGCGCCAACACTTCACCGTTTGTCTATCCAGGCATTCCACCCAGTATTGATCGAAGGTAAGGCTATTCAAGTTCATCCATTGGTATGTTCTGCGTTTAACGCCGATTTCGACGGAGACCAAATGGCAGTTCATGTACCGCTTTCAGAAGCTGCACAAATCGAAGCACGAGAATTAATTGCTTCAAATAAAAACTTATTAAAACCTCAAACAGGTGATCCAGTTACAGCACCAACACAAGATATTGTGCTTGGAGTGTATTGGTTGACCAAAATGGTTGACGGAAAGTTAGGTGAAGGTAAATATTTCTCTGGACCATCAGATGCAATTTTGGCACACAGTTATGGTGTGGTTGATTTACGAGCAAAGATTTTTGTCCTACCAGATGCAACAGCTCGATACAACGAGTTTGGAAATAAGGCATTTGAAACATCAATTGGACGAATTATCTTTAACCAAATTCTTCCTGATACATATCCTTATATCAATGCAACGATGAACAAAAAAGGATTGTCTGGAATTGTAGACACTTTGGTAAACGATTACGGAATGGATGCAACACCTCCAATTTTGGATGCGATTAAATCACTTGGTTACAAATACGCAACATTATCTGGAACAACTATGGGAATTGACGATGCGTCAGTGCCGGTAGAAAAAGCTGGAATTATTTCTGAAGGACGAGCAGGCGAAGCCAAAATCGTAGAACAATATATGGATGGTTTGATTTCAGATGAAGAGCGTTATACAAAATTGATCGAATTGTGGGAAGGAACTACTCGAAAGGTTGAAAAAGCAATCGAGAAAAACTTTGGAACATCAGAATCAATTACCGACATGGCCGTTTCTGGTGCTCGAGGAAGTATTGGACAATTAAACCAAATGGCCGGAATGAAAGGAGTTATTGTAAACACTCAAGGGCGACCATTGGATTTCCCAGTAATTTCATCTTACAAAGAAGGACTTTCACCAATTGAATACTTCATTACAAACCATGGATCACGAAAAGGTCTTGCCGATACTGCTTTAAACACAGCTCATGCTGGTTACCTAACTCGAAAATTAATCATGGCATCACAAGATGTTGTGGTTACAGAAGTTGATTGTGGAACTAAAAAAGGTTTAGTATTACGAGAAGAAACAGTGGACGGAATTGTTCGACCAATCACAAAACATTTATTTGGACGAGTTCTTGCGGATAACTTGAAAAATGCAGAAGGTGAAGTGTTGTTCAAAAAAGGTCATTTGATGACAAAAACATCAATGAAGGAAATTGAAAAACAGCATGTCACAGAAGCAATTGTTCGATCACCATTGTCTTGTGAGACAGTGTATGGACTATGTCAGCATTGTTATGGGTTAGATCTTGGACGAAACAATCTTGTGAAATTTGGAGAGGCTGTAGGAATTGTTTCTGCACAGGCTATTGGAGAACCAGGAACACAGTTAACACTGCGAACCATTCACTCCGGAGGTGTACTTGGACAAGATATTACAATGGGTCTTCCGCGTGTTACTGAATTGTTGGAATGTCGAGATTCAAAATTTGCAGCGACTATTAGTCATGTAGATGGTGAAGTTACTGATGTTCGAACAGAAGGTGATACAAAAGTTGTTCACATTCTTGCCGACACAGCAAAAGCTGCAAATGGCGAGAAAAATTACGAATATGTAATGACAATCCCACGAACAGTATCAGTTAAAAAAGGAGCTCGTATTAAAAAGGGAGACCTCTTAACTGACGGTGCTGCAAATCCAAAAGAATTATTTGAAATTGCAGGATTCGATCGAGTTCAGGAATATATTATTGCTGAAATTTCAAAGGTATACGAATTAAACAGTTCTCCTGTTTCTCGAAAGCACCTTGAAATTATCGTTCGACAGATGTTTTCACGACGCAAGATTATCGCACCAAATGGGACACGATTTGCATCAGGACAAATTGTTGAAAACTTTGAATTTATCGAAGAAAATCAGCGAATCGTTGCGATGGGTGAATTACCAGCTACTGCAAAAACAATCTTGATTGGAATCTCTGATATTTCACTGACTTCAAAATCATGGATGTTTGCAGCGGCCTTCGAGCGAACAACTAAGACATTGGTAAACAAAGCAATCCAAGGTGGAACTGATGAGTTCCGAGGTCTTATGGAAAATGTAATGATTGGAAACTTGATTCCAGCCGGAACAGGTTTGTCAGATGATTTCATTCCCGAAGTTACAGAATTGAAACGATTAGAAGAAGAATTATCAGCATCATAATACACAAAGACGTTCAACTATTGAGCGTTCTTTGCGACTAACAGTATGGATTCAATCAAAGATCTTGTTCGAGATAAAATGCGAATAGAAGATGTGATCGGAACCTATGTTACGCTTGTTCCATTTGGGCGTAATTATAAAGCATGCTGCCCATTCCATCAGGAAAAAACACCAAGTTTTAATATTAATACTGAAAAGCAAATGTTCTATTGCTTTGGATGTAAAAAAGGAGGAGATGTTTTCTCTTTTATCCAAGAAATAGAACGATTAGATTTTAGGGAGTCATTAAAATTTCTTGCAGAAAAAGCGGGGATTGATATGAATCAGTCAAAAGAATTATCTTTGGAAATGCGTCAGAAAAAAGCATTACTTCAAATTCATGAATATGCGACGCGATTCTATCAAATTCTTTTAACACAACATCCAACCGTTCTTGAATATTTAAAAAAAAGAGGATTACTATCCGAAACAATTAAAACTTGGCGTATCGGTTATGCACCCGATGGATTTCAACAATTAGTAAATGTATTACGAAGCAAAGGGTTCTCGGATATTGATTTAATTGCATCGGGATTAGTTGGAAAAAGTGATCGAGGTTTATATGACAGATTTCGGGGTAGAATTATGTTTCCTATTACAGATAATCAAGGAAAAATCATTGCATTCTCTGGACGCGTGATGCCTGGAACTCAGGAGGCAAGTCGTGATACTGGAAAATACATTAACTCACCAGAAACGATTATTTACCATAAATCTTCTGCATTGTTTGGATTCTCTCAGGCAAAGAAAACTGTTGCAGATAAAAAGTCTGTACTGATTGTAGAAGGTCAATTTGATACAATCTTGTTACACCAATCAGGATATACAAACACGATTGCACTTTCCGGAACCGCATGTACACAAATGCATATGGAACAGATACGACGATTTGCAGACGAACTAGTTATTGCAACAGATAATGATAGAGCAGGAATTCAATCGGCATATAAAATTGCAGAACTTGGATACCAGTTTGATTGTGATGTTTCTGTGGTCCAATTACCAGAAGGAAAAGATCCTGCTGACATGATTTTGGAAAACGCAGAGTTATGGAAACAATATGTATCTGATAAAAAAGGATATTTAGAATTTCATAATATCAGCACAGAACATGAGTCGCTCCGTGATCGCATCGGCGCAGTAGAGAAAAACATTTTTCCGATCTTGGTTCGCGTTTCTAATAATGTAAAACGCGATGTATATTTACAATCAGTTGCTGAAACTCTCCATGTATCATCGGATAGTATTCGTAAAGAATTTCAAAAATTCTTACAGAATTACCAAAAAGATACTACTGGTTTTAACTATCAATCATCATCGATTGCAACAAAAGTTGTTTCAGTTCATAACCCTCTAACCGTTCAAATTCATGAACTGGCCGCAATACGGGAATCATTTTCGACAGAAACTAATTTTTGGTTCATTAATAATCCCGAATCAGTTGAATTATTAAAAGCGAAATCAATTACAGTACCAACAGATGTTCAGTCGGAAATTTTAGTTCGTTATCAATCACTTGATAATGCGGCGTGGAAAATCAGACTGGATACATTATGGATTCGTATTCAGCAAATATTGCTTGATACAAAAATGGATGAATTGCGACAAATAATTAAATCCTCAAGCGAAAACGAGATTATACAGAAATTGCAGATAGAACTCATGACACTACACGCTCAAAAGGAATCTCTGATTCGATCATTAGCAGAATAATTCTTTTTCACATCACCTATGGCACAAAAAAAACCAATTAAAAAATCTGCACCAGTTAAAAAAAGTGCTGTTAAAAAACCTGCTAAAAAACCGGCAGTTTTAGTGAAATTAAAAAAACCAGTTACTAAAAAACCAATTCCGAAAAAAGTAGTGAAAAAGGCGGTGGTTGCAAAAAAAGCACCAGTTAAAAAGATTGCAAATAAAGCAATTCCTGTATCTAAAAAATCAATCAAAAAATCAAAAGTTCCTGCTTCACCCGTGAAAGGTGGAACACCAGAAGAAGTACAGGCTCGCCTAAATATTCTTATCGAAAAAGGAAAAAAACGACGATTCGTAACATATGAGGAAATCTTAAAATCATTTCCAGATGTTGAAGATGACATTATGTTCTTGGACGATTTATATGGGAAATTGCATGATGCAGGAATTGATGTATTAGAAAGTGGTAACTTACTATCGACTGATATTTTGAAAAGTCCTTCCCTTGATGAAGTTTCAGGAAAACGATATGACCGCGAGCGAACAGGGTACGACTCAATTCAAATGTACTTAAAAGAAATTGGAAAATATCCATTGATCAAAGCTAGTGAAGAAAAAGATTTAGCAAAACGAATCCAAGCAGGTGATGATGAAGCAAAGAATTTACTTGCTCAGGCCAACCTTCGTTTGGTAGTATCAGTTGCTAAAAAATATTCAACACGAACATCTGATCTAACATTACTCGACCTGATTCAAGAGGGAAACATTGGATTGTATAAAGCAGTTGAAAAGTTTGACTGGTCAAAAGGTTTTAAATTTTCAACCTATGCAATGTGGTGGATTCGTCAATCAATCACTCGAGCGCT
>DAOLZR010000009.1:11067-14376 GCA_035426405.1 Minisyncoccota bacterium
CATGACAAGATGCGTGGAAATGATAAAATTATGAAATTGAAGGATTATTAATTACTCACATTATATGAACACACTTTACTCGGCTACATTCATTTTGACATGTCTTGGAGCGATTCAATGGGGCTTGATCGGAATCGGGGGATTTATGGGAAAAAATATTAATATCGTTTCAATGCTTAGTCGTGGAAATGGTATTATAGAATATGCTATTTATTTGATTATTGGTATTTCTGCGGTCGTTCACATTTGGCTCAGTTCTCGGAATTAACCTTGGAAATCAATACAAAAACAGCCTTTCCAAATGGCTGTTTTTGTGTATAATTATAACTATTATATGGAAGTGTTTAACCAGATCTTCATCTACCTTGCCTTGTTTGTGGGCCTGTATTTTCAGGTATTTATGATTTTGACATACTTTGTATGGCCTAAAAAAGAAAAGAATTTAATGATAACGGACTCAATACTTCTGCCGACTGTCTCCATCATAGTTCCGTGTTTTAATGAAGGAAATACGGTTGAAAAGACAATGCACTCGCTTCTTGCCTTGGATTATCCAAAAGAAAAACTAGACATTGTTGTTATTGATGATGGAAGTACTGATAATACATGGGAAGTTGTACAGCAATTCAAAGATAATCCTCAGGTAAGATTGTTCCATAAAGAAAACGAAGGCAGTAAGTTTGCAGCCCTTAACTTTGCTTTGGATTTAATTTCAACAGAAATTGTTGGATGTTTGGACGCAGATTCATCTGTTGATTCGCAGGCATTACGACATTCTGTTCAGTTTTTTAAAAATGATGAAAATGTGTCAGCAGTGATACCTGCAATGACAATAGATAACCCAAAAAATATTTTGCAATATATGCAAAAAGTAGAATATGAAATGATTACTTTTTCAAAGAAAGTATTTCATGACTTGGAATCGATATATGTTGCGCCTGGGCCATTTGCGTTATTTCGCAAAGAAGTATTTGATACATTAGGATATTATAAAGAGGCCCACCATACAGAAGATTTAGAAATTACATTCCGAATTTTGATGTCAGGTAAAAAAGTAGCATTTTCTTCTGAATCATATGTATATACAGTTGCGCCAAGAAAATTAATACCATTAATAAAACAGCGTGTGCGATGGATGTATGGATTTATAAAGAACATGCTTGATTATAAATTCCTACTATTCAAAACAGATTATAAACATATCGGAATATTAGTATTACCCGCAAATATTTTTGGTATTTTATCTGTATTAATCCTTGTCCCTTTAATCGCGTATAGTCTCATAAAAAGCATCTATTTCTTTATTGAGAAAACTATCGTTACAGGATGGATACCTGGTCATGTCGGTGCAAGTTCTTGGTTTTTCATTGATACAAGACCAGAGGCAATTATTCGAATTCTCACAATTGTAATTTTAATTACAACAATTTTCTTGGGACGATCTATTTTGAAAAAGAAATATTTATCATGGGATATTCTAGCGATTCTTATTTACCCATATATTTCAATTATTTGGACAGTAAAAGCGATTTGGAACGCGATTCGATCGAAAAAGAGTGCGTGGAGATAATTTACTTCTAATCTATTATATTTTTATGTTAAAAAGCGAATGGTTTAAATATGTGCTTTCATTCTTGGTTACTGGAACTATTCTAGTATTAATTTTTTATGTGAGTGATCTTGCGAATAAAAAACGCATCGAGGAAATGCGGTCAATTCAAGATAATATTACAATCGATCTTTTGTCATCAGAGACTCAATTTTCTTTACTGAACAAGTCTTCGTGTACACAGGATTCAACATCGATCTTAAGCTCAGAGGTTAATAAATTAAGTGAACGCCTAGGCTATATGGAAGAAAAATTTGGATCTGAAAATGCTAATGTGATTTCATTAAAAAAGAATTACTCACTACTATTAATCAAGGATTATTTATTAATGAGTGAGCTTTCAAAGAAATGTAATATAAAACCAATCTTCATCTTCTATTTCTATTCACAGGATTGTGAAGAGTGTCGTCGACAGAATTACGTATTTGCAGCACTTCGCGAGAAATATCCAGATCTACGAGTTTATTCTTTTGATACAAGCTTAGATCTTTCTGCGATCAATACATTACTAACTATGAACAAGGTTCCAAAAATTTACCCTGCTATTGTTGTGGACAATAAGGTGTACACAGGATTCAAATCAATAGAAGAAGTGGAATCTTCATCACCCGAACTTACAAAAATTATAAAAGACGAAGCAGCAAAAGCAGCAAAAGCCGCTGCTCAAACATCAGTTAAGCTGGTCCCTGCCGTAAAGGGAAAGGAAGGTCTTCCAGTTGTTGAACCTGAGGTGGAGCCAGCTGACTCTGCTACCTCGAATGAGGCTCAGCCATAACTATGAATAGGGTTTTTCTAAAACAATTGGTTCAGTTTGTTGGGATTGGCTTTATAAATACTAGTGTAGATATTGTTATATTTAATATTTTACTTTGGATATTTGGTGTTCCAGCAACCGTTGTATATATTATCTTTAGAATTGTTTCATTTGGGATTTCTAATACTAATAGTTATCTTTTAAATACTTACTTTACATTTAACACACAACGAAGCCTTAAATCATTTGCTGCATTTTTCACAGCAACTATTACAGGTTTTTTAGTTAGCACAGTAATTGCAACTATAGTGTTTGAATTACTTCAGGAAACAGGAAACGGTTTCATTGCCGCAAATCTTGGAATGATTCTAGGAACCATTGCTAGTATGATTGTAAATTTCATATTATATAAATATGTTGTCTTTAAGAAATAAAATACAATTACTAATACAAAATAGCCGACCTTCCCAATGGTTTTGGTCTTTTTTTGGTATATCAGTAATTATTAGATTAGTCATGGTTGTGCGAGTGGTTCATCCGTGGTGGGATGCATCAGTGTATCAAAGCATGGCACGCTATATTGCCTCTGGTGGGTTATATGGTACATGGGAGATGTTTCGACCGCCGCTTTGGCCATTGATACTTTCTATTTTTTCAGGGCTTGGACCTATTACTCTTGAATGGATTGCAAAGATAATAACTCTTATACTATCTCTTGGTATTATTTATTTGGTATACAGAATTGGAGAAAAGATAATGCCTTGGGTCGGAGTTATTGCATCCGCGTTAATTTCAATTTCTGCACCACTTCTTACATTCTCTGTTGTTCCTATGACAGAAATTCCATCATTATTTCTCATCACACTTGCGATCTATTATTTTATAGAAAATAAATATTTCCTTACAGGAATTATTACAGGACTTGCGTGTATTATGCGTTTTCCAA
>DAOLZR010000010.1:0-13422 GCA_035426405.1 Minisyncoccota bacterium
CCTCTATTTCATGCTATTTTAGCTTTGGTCAATTATTAGCTATTAATGCGCTTTTCTAACCCTTTCCCACTTCAGATTACGGCTGCGGAAAGATGGAAGCGCCAATTATTATGACAAACACAACAACTGACCTTGCTGAAATGATGAAAGGAATCATGGCTGGCGAGGCATACAAGCCACTGGTATTAGGTGACTTGGTAGAAGGAACTGTAATCACAACATCAGGTATCACTATGTACATTGATTTGGGAATTTACGGAACTGGTATTATCTACGGACGAGAATTCTTGAACGCGAAAGACATGATCAAGAATATCAATGTCGGAGATACAGTAAAAGGTAAAATTATCGAAACAGAAAATGAAAACGGTTACATCGAACTTTCATTGAAAGAAGCTCGCCAAGCGTTAGTTTGGTCAGATGCTGACAAGATGATGAAGTCAGGTGAAATCCTTGAACTTCCTGTTAAAGAAGCAAACAAAGGAGGTTTGATGGTGGAATGGCAAGGTATCCAAGGATTCCTTCCAGCTTCACAATTGAAAGCTGAACACTATCCTCGCGTTGATGACGGTGATAAAGACGAAATCTTGAAAGAGCTTAAAAAGCTTATCTCAAAGAAATTGGCTCTTACTATCATTGGAGTTAATCCAAAGGAAGGAAAATTGATATTCTCTGAAAAAGGAAATATCAAAGAAGAGAAAAAAGAAATCGCTACTAAATATTCAGTTGGAGATATCTTGGACTGCGAAGTTTCAGGAATCGTAGATTTCGGAGTATTCCTTCGAATCGAAAACAATCTGGAAGGATTGGTTCACATTTCTGAAATGGACTGGTCATTAGTAGATGATCCTCGCGTATTGTTCAAACTTGGTGATAAAGTTCAGGCTAAAATCATCGAGATCAAGAACGGAAAGATTTCATTGTCTATCAAGTCATTGAAAGAAAACCCTTGGACAAAAGTTGAAGGAAAATACAAAAAAGACGATGTTGTTTCAGGTGTGGTTATCAAGTTCAACAAACACGGAGCCTTGGTTGCGATCGAGGAAGGTGTTGCAGGACTTATCCATGTTTCTGAATTCGGCGATGAAAAGAAATTGAAAGAAAAGCTTTCTCTAGGGAAATCATATTCATTCAAGATCACATTGTTCGACCCAAAAGAACACCGAATGACTCTTGCGATTGTAGATTAATAAAAAAGACGGCCATCAGGTCGTCTTTTTTGTTCAAACAATTATTTTAAATTTTGGAATTTGTTATTGTCCAAACCAGTCTGTTACCTTTCTCGCTTTCAGACTCTGCAATTTCAAATCCTAATGCTTCAATTTTAACTTTTGCATTTTTATAGGATGGATAATCCTTGGCTTCGTAAGAAAACAGGTAGTCAGAAAGCTCATCAAATTTAGGTACATAATCAAAAGTAACAACTTTTTTATCTGTACAGACAATGTCATGAATATTTGAACCAAGTGGCTCTTCCGACGATGTTCTCAGTAGTTTCAATACATGAGCTATAATGCGTGCTTCATCTAATTGCTCCTGTAAATCAGCAGCTTGATCGGTTCTAAAAATAATTGTTTTTTGTGGTGTTGCTATTGTCTTCATCTATATAGTTTTAGTTGCCATCACACTACTTTATTATAACAATTTGTCAATTATTGATTAAACACAGTCATCGCTTTTTCTTTCCCTTCAGAGATGATTACTCCAATAGCTTTGTAAACAGTATTTGCAGTTTCTTGCAATAATTCAAGTTCACTTGGGTCAAAATTTCCAAGTACATTTGGTTTTACCAATTCCCCACTTTCAATAACTTTTGAAATACCAATACGGATACGAATGAATTCGCGACTTCCTAAATGTTCTTCGATTGATTTTATTCCGTTGTGACCACCGTTTCCTCGATCAAATGAAATCTTAAATTTTCCAAGTGGTAGATCCAAGTCATCATATATAACAATCATGTTTTCAGGATCAATTCCTTCTTTTGAAATAAGGTAATCAGCAGTTTTCCCAGATTCATTCATGAAAGTGGTTGGTTTTGCAATTTGAAATGTGGTATTCCCAATTTCTGCCGTTGCAATATGTGCAAACGCATATTTATTGTCATGCCAATCAAGATCTGAAAATGCATTATCTACAACAAGAAAGCCCGCATTGTGACGAGTTTTTACATATTGATTTCCCGGGTTTCCAAGTGCAATAATGGAGTACATATTACATATCCTAGCATATTATGTGCGATTTGCCACAGTTTCAGATTCTTGAAATCTCTTTCCAATCAATATAAAAAGAATGTTTGCAAATATAAGTACGCAAATAAATATTATGATCCATAATAAATTGCCAACATTATTTAATTTATTGGGCGCGACCTTCTGTTCTGATTCAAATGACTTATACAGCTCTTCTGTTTCTGTGGTGCTAATGTCTACTTGGCTTGTAAGTACTGTCGAATACGGTTGTGTAGTATTCTTCACGCTAGGTATTTTATATCCAGTTTCTGTAAAAAAATCTGGGGGACGGTTCCAATTATCTAAATTATGAATCTGAAATGGAACTTTTAATAGTCCTTCATTTTTGATAATAGTATCAGGTGGAAATGTAAAAGAATTACTATTTGTTTGCAGCTTCCAATTTCCAATATTTAGCTCATTAGTGGATGTGTTTGTGATTGTAATCATTCCATCTATACGATCAATTACTAATGAAGCAGATGCAGGAATTACAGAGATGGTTTGTTTGTGTATTGTATTAGGTTTTTCACTAAATGAATCCGAGTAGTAGCGTAAAATAACTACATAATTACCAGGATAGCGGTATGTATAGTTAAAAGCTGTACTGCGGTCAAATATAAATGAACCCCCATCACCCATTGTCCATTCGAACCGCCCTCCTAATGAAACGAGTCCTTTATCTTTCTTTACAACTGAATCAAATTTTGCAAGATTTTCTTGAATAACAATATCGGGCAATACCATCTGTGCTGAATATAATGAATCTTGGCGTATATATATTTTTTGCTCGTCTTCACTAACAAGATCTTCGTCTTCTGTTTCAGGTACAGGCGTATTATTACCATTATCAGTTGTTACATTAATAGTTCCAGGGGTTGGTGCGCCAGTCACCCATCCTGTGCCTTTTAGCTGCATTGTTTCTTTTGTTGTTGCATCTCCTGCAACCCAACCTGACGACATATCTACACTATTAATTATTTGTTCAGTGTTGTTCTTTAAACTGAGATTCTCTCCAGAATTACTCATTGCTCCACTATAGATTACACCAGCCGCAATAGTAGGGACCGTATTGTCATCCGTCCGTTCAAGTAACATATACCCACCTGCACTGATTGACCCTGTTAGATTAATTGAGGGTGATCCATCACTTGCCTGTAATGTCCAACCATCAATTGTTACAGCAGATGTTCCATTATTAAATAATTCAACCCACTCATCGTTCGTTGATGCAGTTGTGCCCATCCATGCAATCTCATTAATTACAATATTTGCAGATACTGTGTTCCAGTTAGAAAATATTCCAAGTAAACAAATAAAAACGACATGTCGATAATTCATACAGGTCGTTTTTATCATACTAATCTAAAATTTTCTTCAAGATTTCTTCTGGAACTTCACGCACTGCTTTTGGATGTTCAAATCCAGTATCTTCGGACTTTGGAGTTTCTTCTAATTTATCAGTAGTTACTTCATCTAATATCTCAACACGAATAGGTTTTGGAGCTATTGCATTTTGAACTGGTCTCGAACTGCTCTCGGCAAGTGCTTTTTGTAGTGTCTCCTGTAGTGATTCTGCGTTCAAAGGTTTTGTAGGTGTAGGTTTTTCAATAACCTCTTTTTGCTTTAACTGCTGAGCTTTTTGTAATGCTTCAAGTAATACATTCTTTGTTTCAGCTTTCGCAGCTCGATCCTTGATAGGTTTTTCCAAACTTTTTGGAGCTATGCTTACCGACTCCTTCTTTACTACTGGCTTAACAGGTTCTGCGAGTGTTGGTTTTTTTTGCTCTACAGTATCTGCTTCCCCGGATTCACCTAATTGATCTAGTAATCCAAATATCTGCGGTGATAGAGTAACGGGTAATTCCTCGTGTTCGACAACTGTACTAGGCTTTACTTGATCCTCTTTTTTAGAAGGTGTTGGTATTGAGTCAAAAACAGGATTCTTTGCCGTAGTTGGCATTGCAGACTTTGGAACAATAAACTGTGTACCACCTCCAAGAGGTGCTGGTTTTTGTGCGTCATCTTTTTTTATTACTCTGCGTTGTTCATTAAACCAGCCCATAATCTTTTCCTCTACATCAGCGCGATTTCTTGCATACTGACGACGAGAAGCTTCGATTACTGCTTCGCGTTGTGGAGGTTCGGATGGTTGGATTGGTGCAAGTGTTGCTGCTGAAAATGGTCGCGACGACATTCCATCAATCAACAGAGTCAAGAATATCTGTCCAAACCCAACATTTTGCAAATCTTCACCTGTAAATATTGGCGTGAATACTCGTTCTAGGAATTCGGCATCAAACGGTCCAACTCGGAAACTGATAATTGTTCCCATGTTTCCAAACACCGCATCACGAATAGACTCTTCCATTTGCGCTACGAATTGGTTTGCAACCGTTAAGGCAAGTTTATACTTTCGTGCCTCTGACAGAATATTTGCAAATGAATCGTTAGCAAAGTTTTGGAACTCATCCACATAAAAATATAAAGGTGGAACAAGTAGTAACTGTTCTGGTGTTAAGTTTGCGCGGGACATTGAAGCCAAATAAATTTTTGTAATGATCAATGCACCGATCAATTTCGCACTTTCTTCACCAATCAAACCTTTTGAAAGATTGATAATAATAATCTTTCGTTGATCCATTGCGTCACGGAAATTAAATGTAGATTTAGCTTGTCCGATAATGTTTCGAGCAATGGGATTGGTGGTAAATTGTCCGATTTTATTTACAAGAGCACCAATGGCTTCACTCCATCGTTTATCATCCCATTTTGAAAGTTCGTCCCACGCATTTCGAACAGTTGGATCAGTAACACATGCAATAACTTTTTTACGGAAATCTTTATCTGTTAGCATTCGGTTCACAGAAAGCAAGCTTGGTTCTGGGTATTCCAATAACGCAAGCATGGTGTTGTTCAGGATATATTCCATTCGTCCCGAAAACGCATCTGGCCAAATCTTTTTAAATACGGTCATTAATCCATCGGCAATCAATGATCGTTCCGATGCTGTTGCATCATCTGCAATTTCCATTGGATTAAAAGCTACTGGGAACTCTGAATCACTTGGTGAAAAATAAATAACATCGTTAATTCGATTACTTGGAATATAACGAAGAATCTTATCTGCACTTTCTCCGTGAGGGTCCAAAAAAGCAATTCCGTTCCCATTGTAAATATCTTGAACAATCATGTTTTCAAGTAGTGTCGTTTTTCCTGTACCTGATTTTCCGATAATATACATGTGTCGAAAACGATCCTTTGCGCGGATTCCAAATTTCGTCATTCCGTTTCGAAAGTCTGTTTTTCCCAAATATGTTATTTCAGATAAATTGTCCATAGTTACTCTGTATTATAAATGAATACATGATTTTTTACAACAAATCTAACTCCCCAACCTTTCCCCAACCTTGTACACTTCACCTACTTGCCTTCGCGTGATATCTTGAGAGTATGAAACAAAAAGTCGGACAACATATGGTGCGTATTCCACCACAAGATATTGATGCAGAAAAGGCATTATTAGGTTCAATCATGGTACGGCCAATTGGTGTTCATGACATTATGGATGTAATTCGTCCGGAAACTTTTTATGTTGAAAAACATGGAATGATTTACAAGGAAATGCTGGATTTAATCAATAAAGGTGAGCCTATTGATTTAGTATCAATGACAACAAAATTACGCGAACGAAAAGTCTTGGAAACAATTGGTGGAGTGGATTACTTGCAAGAAATTGTAGCTATGGTTCCTGCTTCGACAAACATTGGTCATTATGCTGATATCGTTTCAAAGAAATCAAGTTTACGGAATCTTATTTCAGCCGGAGACGATGTGTCTGAAATGGGATATATGGAAGGTGAAGAAATCGAAGAAGTTCTTGATCAAGCTGAAAAAAAGATTTTGGATGTGACTAATAACGCTGGACGAGTTAAAAAATTCGTAACAGCACGAGATATCTTGCCCGAGACATACGAAACAATTCAACGACTTGCAGATAATAAACACGAATTGCGCGGTGTTCCATCTGGTTATAAAAAATTAGATGACATGTTAGGAGGGTTTCAAAAATCTGACTTGGTCATCCTTGCGGCGCGACCATCTATGGGTAAGACTTCCCTAGCTATGGATATCGCACGAAAAGCAGCCATGATTCACAATGTTCCGGTCGGAATCTTTTCGCTTGAGATGTCCGCACTATCATTGATGGATCGTATGCTTTCATCAGAAGCAAATGTAGATAGTTGGAAAATGCGAACTGGTAATTTACGAGAACAAGACTGGCTCGACCTAACAGACGCAATGAGTCGTTTGCAAAAAGCTCCGATTTTGATTGATGATCAACCAGGAAATTCAATCTTGAAAATGCGTTCAACAGCACGACGAATGAAAATGGAGCATGGACTTGGCATGATTATTATTGATTACCTCCAACTAATTACAACGACAAAAAACTTTGATTCAATGGTAAACCAAGTAACTGAAATTTCACGATCGTTAAAGGGTTTAGCTCGAGAATTAAATGTTCCTGTTATTGCATTATCACAGTTAAACCGTTCTGTTGAAACACGAGGAGGACGACCTCGACTATCTGATCTTCGTGACTCTGGATCTATCGAGCAGGATGCCGATGTGGTAATGTTTATCCATCGTGATAAAGAAGACCAATCACAACTTGCAGAAATCCTAATTGAAAAGCATCGAAATGGACCGACTGGAATGGTAGAATTGGTATTCGACGGAAGTAAAACAACCTTTATTGAAGTTGAGAAACGAGACTTCAGTGATTTTGCGCCAGCTGCATCTGCTGCAGGTGGATCAGGATTCGTGGAAGACAACTTCTAATTACAATACACTGGATCCCGGATCAAGTCCGGGATGACACCACACATGCAAACACCTTTTGAACAATTAGCACATTTATTTACCAAATTCCCAGGAATTGGACGAAGACAGGCAAAACGATTTGCCTATTTCGTCGTTCAATCAAATCCAGACTTTATTGCAGAACTCCAAAACAAGATTACTGATACACGAAAAACGGTTAAGCTTTGTCCTGTCAGTTTCCAATACTTCACGACCGATGATCCAACTATTACGACATCTTCGATTGTTCGTGACATTACACGAGACAATTCAATTCTGTTGATTGTAGAAAAAGATCAAGATATCGAGGCCTTTGAAAAATCTATGACATATCATGGACAATATTTTGTACTTGGTAATCTTGGAAACCTGTTGGATACAGAAATGGATGATCAATTCCGTATCAAGGCTTTGATAAAATTAATTAATCAAAAAGGAACGGAATTAGAGGAAATAATATTTGCACTTCCTGCAAATCCTGATGCAGATCGTATTTCGGATACCTTGAAACAAAAACTGATTCCACTGTCACAACAATTTGATTTTACTATTTCACAGCTTGGACGAGGGTTCTCGACAGGCGCAGAAGTGGAATATGCTGATTCAGAGACGCTTCATAGTGCGCTTGAGAATCGTAAATAATATTGTATAATTAAACCATATGAAATTCTCACCCGATTCCGCAAAAAATGCGCTCAAAAATACGATGCTCGGGATAACAGCCACAGTCCTTTCAATCGGCGCACTGCACGCCAAGGAAAAACCAGCTTCCAACAAAGATGATCAAGGCAAACAAGAACTGACTGTTAGTCCAGTAGATGTAAGAATACTCCAGAAAATCGACGCCCTAGAAAAACAGTTGAAGCATCCGGGAAGCAAAGAAATCCATGATGGGAAGAAGGCTTATGTGTTTATCACTGAATCAGAGCTATCAAACAATACTGATTATGATGTTGTAAATACAAAATTAGAGAATATCTTCAAAGAAGATTTTGAGAGTGATTTCATCAATAATGAAAGCCGTGATTATCATGTTCTGGACAGAAATATTAACAATCTGGAAGCGCTTGGCGAAGAATATGAAATAGATCAGCGAAATGATTCAAAAGATATTGTCTTGTCCAAGTACATCGCTCCAACTGATTATGTTATTTTCAAACTTGAGCCTCGAGATCTTTCTTATGAATATAAAGGAACCTTTACTATAGTTGATATGAAAACTAAGCAATTAAAGAAACATACTTTTACTATTAGTTCTGAGGAAACATTTAAGAAAGCTCAAGAGATTAGGGCTCATTATAAAGAAAAAGGGTTTGATGACAATAGTATTAAATCTATTCAAGATGTAAAATTAAATAATTTTGATGAGATCTCGAAGCAGATTACAGAGGAATTACATAAGATAATTTAAAAAATTAAAACACCAAGTAGGTGTTTTAATTTTATTCCTTTGGTCGCATGATTGGGTAAAAGATCACATCACGCAGATTGTCTTGTTCTGTCAGAATCGCCACTAATCGGTCAATTCCCATTCCAAAACCGGTCATAGGTGGCATTCCGTGCTCCATAGCAGTGATAAATCGCTCGTCAGTTTCCATAGCCTCATCATCACCACCTGCTTTTGCGGCAGATTGCTTTTCCAGCAATTCCCGCTGAATAATTGGATTTACTAATTCCGCGTATTGATTGGTGATTTCTGCACCTGCAATAATCAACTGAGTTACTTGCGCAGTTCCGTCGGGATTTTGTTGTGCAAGAGGTTTTAATTCACTTGGATAATTCATTACAAATGTTGGTTGAACAATATTATTCCTTGAAGATTTTTTATATACATAATCAAGCAAATTTCCTCGTCCTGTTCTCGCAATATCTTCATCACTCATTCCCCACTTCTTTGCGGCAGATTTAATATCATCTATCGAAGCAGTTGTCATATCAAGATTTGCATTTTTGATAAGCAATTCATTAAATGAAACTCGTTCCCAAACTCCATCTAAATCAACTTCTACCTTGTTTCCAGATTTATCTTCAACCATAAATGCCATTTTTCCAATCACATCGCGTGCCAATCCTCGAATCAAGTTTTCAGTCCACTGCATATTTGTTTCCAATGTCTCATAAGCTGCATACCATTCAATCATAGTGAACTCTTGAATATGTGTTGGATCACTTCCTTCGTTTCGGAAGTTTTTTCCGATTTCGTAAATTCTATTATAGCCAGAAACCATCATCATTTTATGCTCTAGTTCAAGCGAGATTCGTAACACCATATCAATATCATAGTCATTGTGATGAGTATTGAATGTTCGCGCCATTGCACCACCTGCCTGATTTTGTAAAATAGGCGTTTCAATTTCCAAGAAATTCTTATCGTCAAAAAATGTACGAATATATTTAATAATTTTTGCTCGAGTCTCGAATCGTTTATATACATCATGATCGACAATTGCGTCCAGATATCGTTTTCGCATTTTATCTTCCGGATCTTCTAGTCCATAAAATTCTGACGGGATCGGAAGAAGTGCTTTTGTTGCCATTGTCCATGATTTTACTAACACACTTTGTGCGCCTTTTTGAGTAGTAAATAGTGTTCCTGTTACTGAAATAAAATCACCTAAATCAACTGTATCAGAAAATAATGTGAATAATTGTTCATCAATTTCATCTTTTTTAAATACTACTTGGAATTTTTCTGTTCCATCAAAAAGCGTCGCAAACATAATTGCTCCCTGACCTCGTAATGACAAAATTCGCCCAACAACTGAAACCGGTTCTTGTGATGATTCAAGTGATGTAAATGTCTCTACAATTTCTAATAATGAATGAGTTCTTGGTACAGATGCAGGAAAAGCCTCCATTCCAAAATCTGCTAATAGAGTGAGTTTTTCAGCGCGTACGGAACGCAGTTCTTCGAGTGATGCCATAATATAGTTATATTATCATAATTTATGCAAATTCGCACATCTAACCGCTTACTGTGTGAATATAAAAAAAGCCCGAATTCGTATAAAACGAACTCGAAACCTATGTTCAACATCAACTAATCTGTTCCCCAAATTTGCTAACCTAATGACTATTATACATAAAAAGATATTTATGTCAATTACTCTATCGAGATAATTATATAGGATACCTCTCCCCTTGGGGTTGTAATAGTAAATGTATCATTTGCAGATTTTCCAACCATCATTGAACCCATAGGTGAACTTGTTGAAATCTTGTTTTGACCAATATCTGCTTCGGTATCTGAAACAATCATAAATGTTTTAGTATCTGTATCGCCGTCTTTTTTAATAACAACTGTTGCTCCTAATTCTACTTTCCCAGATCCTGATCGTGTTACGATTTCAGAGTATTTCAAAATATGTTCTATTTCCATAATGCGTGATTCATTTTTTCCTTGTTCTGCGCGAGCTGCATGATATTCAGCGTTTTCTGACAAATCTCCGTGCGCTCGAGCTGTTGCTACTCGTTCACCAATTTCTGTACGCAAAACTCCCTTGCGTTCAACAAGTTCTGCCTCAAGTTCAATCTTTTTTTGTGCTGTGATAAGTTCTTTTTCCATATTTTGAAACTCTACCATATTTCTGAAATAAAAAAAGCGAGATCCTTCTTAGGGGACCTCGGTTTGAATGAATTCTTTTTTAGCAGCAATGTGTTATGGACTTTTTTGCCACGAACATTTACCGGTTTTTGCTCTGTCAGCCGTTGTAATTTTTTTGTTTTGAGCACTGGGTGCTCCGCGTGTTTGCGATAACTGCATGTTTTTTGATTTACACCCTTGATTATCAAACTAACAATCAAGTCTTACTAGTAAATATTATCTAAATTAATTTCTTTGTCAAGCTCTAAATACTTGTAAAAAACTCGGGTTGATTATTTTGAATCCAATCGAATAATACTCGCATTACACGAGTTGCACCGGCTTGGTTGGTTGATGGCGCTAAATCCATTACAACAGAAAATGCATAGCGCGGGTTTTCATATGGAAAGAATCCTGTTGACCACGAGTTCATCGAACGATTTCCTTTCCCGATTTGAGCAGTACCTGTTTTAACTGCTGCCTGAACATATGGAACATCTAATGTCATTGCAGTACCACGAACGACAGTCTGACGCATTGCATCACGAATGATTTGATAATTTTTCTCATCAATTCCGGTTACTTTAATTATCTGAGAATCCTTGATTGGTACATCTTTTTGTAAATGTGGAGTAATCAATGTCCCACTGTTTGCAATTGCTCCAACTGCTCGCGCCATTTGAAGTAGTGATACCTGGAATCCAAATTGTCCGATTGCAGAGTTATATGTATCACCTTGTCGCCATGCATTATCAGTCGCGAATGTTTTTAGTTTCCATTCCGGTGATGGTACTGTTCCTGTCTTGTCTCCATCAAGTTCAAAACCTGTCGGTTTACCCAATCCAAATTTTTCTGCGTATATATCAATGCGTGAAATTCCCAGTGGCTTTGTAATACCTTGCGCACCTCCACCAATAGCATAAAAGAAAGTGTTTACAGATTCTGCAATTGCCGTATAGACATTTGTAGTACCATGACCTTCCTTTTTCCAGTCTCGAAATATCTGTGGCTTACTTGGGTCATATCGGTTTGGAATTTCTGTTTCTCCGGTAGAAAAAACGGTTGTAGAAGGTGTTATAACGCCTTCTTGGAGCGCCCCAAGAGCCAGGAACGGT
Source organism: Minisyncoccota bacterium (assembly GCA_035426405.1). Taxonomy (GTDB): domain Bacteria; phylum Patescibacteriota; class Minisyncoccia; order Phycocordibacterales; family UBA1006; genus CALMMZ01. The sequence goes on from DAOLZR010000010.1 coordinate 11,796, forward strand.
TTTACAGTCGATCCTGGTGTATATAATCCAGTAACAGCACGGTTTAAATATATCTTTCGTTCATCTGTTGCATATTGTGAAATAATCGCCTTGTCTTTTCCTTGGGATAAAATATTTGAATCAAATTCTGGATAACTTGTCATGGCAATGACTTCGCCCGTCTTAAGATCCATCAAAATTCCCGCACCTCCTTGAAAATTATTAGACTCTGCCAAATCTTTTATCGCGTTGTACATTGTAGTTTGAATCCCTGCATCAATCGATAGGGTTAGATTTTTCCCAGGTTCTGGAGGAATCATCATATTTTCGGATGTAATATTTCCAGTAGCATCAACTTCAACGACTTTACTACCATTTACACCTGACAAATAATCTCCAAATTTTTTCTCTACACCAGATTTTCCAAGTATAGATTCACGCCAGAAAAACCCAGATTGATCTCGGGTTGGATATCCAACATAGCCAAGCAAGTGACCAAATCCACCACCTGTTATGTATCCACGATGTAAAAAAGGTTCACCCTCTGATGCAGGAACATTCCACGCAAGAGCCTTACCGTTTCTATCAAAGACTACACCTCGTTCTGAAAAAATAGGAATTTTATGTAAACGGTTATTTTCTGATAATGCAAAGAACTTTTCTCCTTCAACGATTTGAACTTTAATTAATTGTGCTATGAAAATAATTATGAATAGAGTCACAAAAATTCCAAACCAAGTTATGGATCGTTTACTAATAGGTCGTTCGATAACTCCTTCAAATTGTTGTGTATCAAATCCAGGACGATTTTCAGCGTCCATTAAAATTTGATCAGGGTCAATAAATCTATTATTTATTTTTTTAGATCGTCTGAAAATCATAGGAATGTTGGTTTTCGAGTTATTTTCTGTACAAACAATGAAATCAAAAATATACCAACCATGATAGCTGAGTTAATGAATGTCGCGTACCAATGCATTCCTGGAACATGGTATTGAACATCGTAAAATATTCCAATTGCAATAATTTCAAAGAAATTATCAATTAATAATGCACATATTCCACATAACACAAAAACCAACCACCATGGGAACAGGTTGGTACTGATAAATAGAGCTATTAAAATAATACTGTGGATAATAGCTTGCTTCATAATTAATTAGTAACTTTGTCGGTGACGAAACATGTTAACAATACGAGCAATAATAGTCAGAACAAGAAAAATAGCAATTCCGTAAAATATAACTTTTGATAAAAAAATAATAGTGAATAAAAATAGTACAAAACTGTATAATTTTAATAAAAATACATTTCCTGTTCCTGCAACCTCTGATCCAGAACCTTGAAATAGCGTATCCTGTTGACCTTCTAATAGTTTTTCAACACGACCACTCCGTTTTTCCTCTTGGTCTTTTGTTATAACTGCAATCTGTGTTTCCTTTTCAAGTTTTATTGCACGCCAAATTTCAAGTTGGGACGCTCGCCATGCATCAATCTTTTCATACACGGACATTCCAAAATTTGTAATAGATTTCCAAACCCCTTTTACTTCTGTCTTGGCTTCATCAACTGCTGGGGCAGTTTTTTCAACAGCAGAATCTTTCAACTCTACTGCCTTTGCATCAATTGCAGATTTAACTTTTGTATC
>DAOLZR010000011.1:0-10245 GCA_035426405.1 Minisyncoccota bacterium
TTAGTCTTTCCGAATTCTTTTTCACGAGATCGCTCAAGTTCCCGACTTTCAGCCAGGGTTTTTTCTGCGCGGTGTTCCGCGTCGGTTATTAATTTTTGAGCATCAGTACGAGCCTTTAACATAATTTCCTGCACATTTGTTTCAAGGGATTTTTTTTGAAACCGAGCAAGAATAACACGCACAACATATCCCAATAAAGCACCTACAACGAGGGCTAAGAGAAAAATTACATAATTCATAATAATAAAAACTAACCAATAAAATGCGATTCAAGAAAAAAGTCTAATATCAAGGGGTACAGAGGAGAAAAAAGAGAAAATACTATCAACAATCAGGATTCTGTACTTGGTTTGAATGTATCATATAATTCTTGGTCTGTATAGGGTTTATTGACAATATAATATTATTAAGTATAGTAAAAGATTAATGTTCACCAAATAAATTAATATAATATGACCCCGAAAAAAACAGCGTTCGTGTTTGCATGTCTTATGACTATGTGGGTACTGACTCTTACTGATTGGTTTAACCCAAGGTTAGCCGCAACATCTATCTCTGACTCGCCACGACCTGCCCAAGGCGGTATCGGATCTGATGGAACTTATGATGTGAAGCCTCGTGAAGTAATTGTTCAAGAAGGACAATCGCTTTCGGAAGCGTTACAGGTAAACGATTCAACCGCTGCAGAGATTGCAGCTAGTGTTGGATTAACCACGAAATATATTCAAGGTAAGAAAACTACTTTGATATATGAAGGTGATGTATTCCTACTACTTCCCGACTCACTAGATGAAGGTGATAGTGCATGGGCCTATGTTCCCTGGAAAAACTACAATTAAAGAATTAAAAACAGAATGAAAAAGTCCTCACAATTGTGAGGACTTTTTACTATCGTTTAGTGATAATTTTATCGACGATTCCGTATTTTAATGCTTCATCGGCTGTCATCCAATAATCGCGCTCTACATCAGCTTCGATCTTAGCTAGTTTCTGACCGGTATTTTTTGCAAGCATTTCGTTTAATCGTTTTTTCATTTTTACAATATTCTTTGCTGTAATTTCAATATCAGTAGCTTGTCCTCCAACGCCTCCGTTAATTAACGGTTGATGAATCATGACTTCGGAGTTAGGTAATGAAAATCGTTTACCCTTTGTTCCCGATGACAAGATTACTGCTCCAGCACTTGCTGCAAGACCGATACAGATTGTTGAAACATCACATTTAATGAAATTCATCGTGTCGATAATGGCCATCGCTGAACTAACAGATCCTCCAGGACTGTTTACATACAACATGATATCTTTTTTCGAATCTTCTTGTTCAAGAAATAATAGTTGAGCAACGATTAAACTTGCAATCGTGTCATCAATTGGTGTTCCCAGGAAGATAATGCGTTCTTTTAATAATCGTGAATAAATATCATAAGCTCGTTCGCCCATGGATGTTTTTTCAAGTACGGTTGGAACTAAATAAGACATAAATAAATAGGTAAGTTAAATAATATGCTTCAAGGTTAATCAGACAGTATAAAATCGTACAGAATCTTGAAGTTATGGTGAGTGTAGCAAAAAATCCCATAATAAACAATTTTACTCGTCCTGCAGGGCTCGGCACACACTTAATTATTCTTAGGTGTGCCTCGGACACGGCTTCGGACTTCGCAAAACTATTTATTATGGGATTTTTATTAAAACTATTTCTGCGCTTCAAGCCAATCAAATACGGCTGCATTGTTCATTGTTTGTGTTACATAGGCAATGACATTTTCTTCTCGAACATCTTGTCCTTTGTACATTTCAAGAATTTCTGCAACTTGTGTATCGATTTTTTCTTGATCTGCTTTTATCTTGTGATCAGTCGCAATTTTTTCAAGTGCCATTTGCATGTTAACTCGTTTTACTGCTTGAGGGCGCCATTCATTTCGCATGTCTTCCGGAGTTTTTCCAATGTGTTTCAAGTATTCATCCATTTTCATCCCTGACATTGATAGATCATAGTTGAATTGCTCGAACATTTTGTTTAATTCAAAGTCCACCATTGATTCTGGAATATCAAATGTTCCGGCATCGATGATTGATTCGATAATTTCGATGCGTCGTTTCTCATGTGCATGAGTTTCTTTTTCTTTCACCATGTTTTCTTTCAGTTTTACTTTGAAATCTGAAACATTTTCAAACGCTCCAAGAGTTTTTACATATTCATCAGTAAGTTCAGGTAAATCTGCGTCTGCAATATTTTGATGATTGTGATCATGGTGATCAACTCCATCATCATGCATTTGCTGATGTGCTCGCATTTGTCGGATTTCTTTGATAGCTTTTTCGATGTCTTCGTCTGTTACTTCGATTTCCAAACTTTCTTTATTTTTTGCTTTTGCAATTTTTTCAACATCTTTTAATTCTACTGTTGGCATAATATCTGTTGTAATGACATATTCAACATCGTTATCTGGTGCAAGTTTTGTTATTGAAATTGATGGACGACCAATTGATTCCACTTTTGCTTGTTCGATAATAGTTGGGTATAAATCAGTAAGCGCGTTGTCCGCCATTTCTGCAAGTAATCCAGTTTCACCAACCTTTTCTACTAGTTTTGATTCCGGAATGTGACCTTTTCGAAAACCGTCAATTTCCACTGTGTTTTGTAGTGCTGCTATTGATTTTGTTCGATACCCAGCAACTTTTTCATATGAAATTGTTACTTTAATTTCAGCTTGGCTGTTAGGAAGTTTTTTAACTTCTGTTTTGATATGTGTTGTGCTCATGGTCTGCACATTATCAGAAAATGGATCAAAATGCAAAAGGGTAGAACAAGCCCGCACAGCCAGGATTGCCTTCGGCAATCCTGGCTGTGCGGGCTTGCATAAAATTACTATTGGACTCATAATGTAGGGTATTAGTCATTAAAAAATTTTAATTTTATGAAACATATTATTCACAAAATGTATAACCCAACAAATAGTAATCTTGGATTGTTGGTATTACGCCTAACGCTTGGTTCAGTCTTTCTTGTTCACGGAATTCAAAAACTTTCTAACATGGAAATGACTATTGGATTCTTTGGAACATTAGGATTCTCAGCATTTATGACTTGGGTTGTCGCGTTGATCGAAGCAGTCGGAGGTGCCGCAGTTATCTTTGGAATTGGTACAAAAATGTGGTCATCATTATTTGCAATTATAATGTTGGTTGTAATTACAACAGTTAAAAATGGCAAAGGATTTTCTGCTATGGAGTTAGATATCGTATTACTTGGACTTGCTCTTGGTGTTGGATTAATTGGTTGCGGGAAATGGGCAGTATGTCATCTGGGACACAAGGGAACTTGTTCAATGAGCGGTGATCATTGCGGATGCGATTGTGTGAAAAACGATAAGAAATAAGAATAAAAAACTACCAACTAGTTGGTAGTTTTTTATTCTTCATTTTTAAATATAACAGGTACAACCAACTGGTCTTTATCTGGATCAAATGGTGCTTCGCCATCTGATGGATCGTCTTTTTTAAATAAAATACTTCCAACGCCAGTATATGAAAATGGTTCGGGCATAGTGACACTAAATTGAACATGTTCTGTGACCATCCAATCTGCTTCAGTCGTAGCTGTAACTATTGCAAATGTGTTTCCATTGATGTCTTGGAGCGTTACTGGAAACGATCCTTCAAAGAACCAATAACCCGGAGCTTTTCCTTCTATGATCTGTTTTGGAACAATGCGAGCATGGCTTCCAAAATTATCGAATACAACCGATGATTCTTTTGTTGTCAGTTCAGTAATAGCAGGATTTGACTCATCGGGTTTTGGGGCATTCGAGAATCTTGGAAATAGTAATAGTGCAAGACCTGCTAGAATAAATGTAACAACAGCCAGTCCAACAATATGTACCATTGAATGTGTTTTAGGGGATAGTGTCATACTGGTAACAGTGTATCATCTACGGATTCTTTGGACAATCAAAGAAACTACGCTGAATAAAGGAATAGGTCGGTTTGGGGATAATTCTATTGCTTTTTATTAAAAATGTGGTATATTGACACTAAATAAAATGAATGCCAAAACGACCTATTTCAGGCTGTTTTTCACTATATATTAAATAGGCATACAAATCCCTTTGTTAATAAAATAAAATGATGAAAGATGAAAAAGTTATTACTCACCTTAGCTATGTCGCTTATTATAGCGACTGTTTCCGCACAGGAATTTTCCTGCGCGTCCGATCTTGCAGAGCAATCTGCAATGGCGAATTACCCGAACTACGCGAGAGATCGCCAAAGTTCGCTGTTATTCGCAGACCATTACCGCAACAGTTTTTCAGCACGAATGCTGAATATTGGTTGTCAAAAGACCGCAATTAAGTACAGAATACCGATAGTATTCCATGTTGTTCATTTGGGCGAAGTTATTGGTACAGGTACTAATATACCTGACACTCAAATAAACAATTCTTTAACAAGAATGAATCAATATATGGCACAACTGGGTGTGGAATTTGTTCCCGCTCAGCAAGACCAATATGGAAATCCGATCATCAATGGAGTTGATAGAGTTAACGGATCAAGTGTTCCTAATTATGCAACATTTGGAATTGATATCCGTTTAAATCCGGTAGGTGCACCAGATACAACAATTAAAAGATTAAAACGATTACCTTATCAATTCTGCGTTAATGTATGGATTGTAAACAAAATCGCAACTGGTTCACCTTACTCTAATATGCCTTCAGGTTATGAGTTTCAAGGAATAGTTATTACTGGTCCAGGAATTTCTGCGCGCTCTACATTGTCTCATGAAGTGGGTCACTATATGGGTCTGTATCACACATTTCACGGATCATCCGGCAGTAATTGTGCTCCAAATGACGATCCAAGCCATCAGGGTGATTTCTGTACCGATACTCCGCCGCTTTTGCAAAGCGATTGTGGTGGATCTTCTTCTTGTGGAATATTTGGAAATATTATTAATTCATGGAAGAACATTATGGGTTATTGTGCTGGAGGTAATTTATTTACACCAGACCAAAAACTTTTAGTAATGGCAGCATTATTTGGAGAATTCCGCTGGGGACTGGTTCAGTCTGCGGCATTAAATTCAATTAATGTCCCGCTAGAAGTCTCTTTGGATAGTATTGCGTTTGTGCAAAATACAATACTTCCGATCTGTAATGGTAATTTAACCACAATAGTTCAGTTTGGAAATTACAGCTCAAATTCAATTGATTCGATCAAGATTCACTTTAAGTTAGGCAGTTTAGATACAATCTTTACTAGAAGTACTGCCGGAGGCTTCTTACGCGGACTAAACAATTGGTTAACTATGCCGACGGTACGATTTGCAGCCTCAGGTAATTACACTGCTGAAGTTGAATTTCTTAAGATTAACGGCTTGGACGATTATAATCCGATGAATAATAATCAATGCATAAGTGTTGATGTTGTTGTTCAAACGATTACTATTTCAACAGGTGTAAACATTACGGGTGCAGGAACCCTAAGTGGTTCCGGAAACTTTTCTTGCAATGGAGTTGTAGATACATTACGCGCAATAGCAAACACAGGTTATGTATTTCAAAGTATAACCGAAGGTTCAGCTGTAGTTTCAACAAATCCAACATTTCCATTGCCGATTGATTTGTCACGAGGTAATAGAGTATTCATTGCAAACTTTGTATTGAAAACATTTTCGATCAATGTAGCAGCAAATGGTGTTGGCGGTAGTGTCTCAGGTGGCGGGTCAAGTATTTCCTACGGCTCCTCTGCAACAGTTACAGCAACAGAATTCGGCTGCTATACATTTACCGGTTGGTATGAAAACGGGGTGTTAGTTTTTTCAAATAAAACCTATACATTTACCGTGACCAATGCGCGTAATTTAGAAGCACGCTTTGTACAAAAGCAATTCGTTATTGCTGCTGCATCAAGTAATGACGCACTTGGAACGGTCTCAGGTGGTGATACATATGGTTGCGGATCAACTGCAACTGTACGCGCTCATACAAAGACCGGCGGAAAATTCCTCAATTGGACAGACAACAATACGGGTCAAGTTGTGTTTACAGATTCTGTATACAATTTCCAGGTAACTGGCGGCAGATTACTTATTGCAAACTTTGTCTCAGTAGTTACCGGTATTGTTAATAATACCAGCGACATTGATTTTTTAATCTTTCCTAATCCGACTTCTCATGTATTGAACATAGAATTTGGATCAGTAGGAACCTGCAACGCAGAAATGTATAATATGGTAGGCGACATGTTATGGTCGGAATCACTAACAAAACAAAAAACTGTTGATGTAACAGGCTTTGCAAAAGGCGTTTACATTTTAAAACTTGATGATGGGAATACCATCACTAGTAAACAGTTTATTGTTCAGTAAAGAATTCATTCTAACTAAACATATAAATTAATAACTTTTTATAACATTCTCTTCATCATTTTTATAAGGTCGTTCCATCTTTTTGGAACGGCTTTTTTCGTGCAAAAAACAAGAGCGGCACCTTTGATGCCGCTCTTGTTTTTGTTACTTTTTATACTTTGCGTCATATAATTCAAATGATTTTTGAATGTTTTCGATTGCTGTTGATTTTCCGTGTACACCATTTATAGTTACTGTATTTTTCTCACCCTTCTTAAGTTCTTTATAAGTTTCCCAGAAATGTGTAAATTCTCGCAAGTTATGCTTATTAACATCTTTCAAATCATTTACATCTTCCCATCGTTTATCATTTACGGGTACTGCGATTATTTTCGCATCACTATCACCAGAATCAGTCATATCCATAACAGCTACTGGTCGCACAGCTACCAGAATTCCTGGATGCAGTGGGTAAGTTGTTAGCACGATTACATCTAATGCATCACCATCATCCCATAATGTTTGCGGAACAAATCCGTAATCAAACGGGTATGGCGCAGATGAATAATTTGCTCGATCCAGTGCAATCAACCCTGTTTCTTTGTCAATTTCGTATTTATTACTTGATCCTTTTGGGATTTCAATAATAACATTCAGTTCCTCGATTGTTCCGCGAGGTATTTCGTGCCATAAGTTCATATATATAATGTATGTTAATTATTCAGCTTTTGCTTCTTCTGCATCCATTTCTGCTTGTCGTTCTGCAGCTGGTGCTTCGTTTTGTACTAAATCTGCAAGTGCTATAAAGTCATCTTCATTTCCACTGGTAGGGTTTCCTTGTTCATCAACTTCTTCGCCTTTAATTCCTTTAATATCAATCTTCCAGTTTGTTAATCGTGCAGCCAATCGTACATTTTGTCCTGATTTTCCGATTGCTAATGACAATTGATTATCAGCAACTTCTACATGTGCAATATGTTCCGCTTCATCAACATCAATAGTAACTACTTTTGCAGGCGCTAATGAATTTGCGATAAATTCTGGGATAATTGGTGACCACGGAATGATGTCGATGTTTTCACCATGTAATTCATCTTTGATAGTCTGAACGCGTACTCCTCGTTGACCAACACATGCTCCGATTGGATCAATATTTTCATCGTGTGACCATACTGCAATTTTTGATCGTGATCCTGCCTCGCGGGATACAGATTTAATTTCAACTGTTCCTGCAGCAACCTCGGGAGATTCTTGTTTGAACAATTCTGTGATCATGTTTGGATGTTTTCGAGATAATCGCAATGTTACACCACGAGGTCCTTCGTCAATCGCGTATAGAAATGCTTTGATTCGATCGCCTGCATGAAATGTTTCACCTGGAATTTGTTCTGTTACATGCAAAATTCCTGTTGCACGATAGAATTCAACGAAAATATTCCCTCGTTCAATGGTCTGGATAACACCACTAACAATAGTGTTTTGTTTTTCAGCATATTCACGACTAATAGTTCCTTTCTCTGCTTCACGCAATCGTTGCATAATAACTTGTTTTGCGGTTTGTGCTGCAATGCGCCCGAATTCTTTATCAGGTTGTTCTAATGGGAAAATTAATTCATCATTTAATACAACATCAGATTTAATTCGTTTTGCATCATTGATATATAAATGTTTTTCTTCATCAAATCGTGGCAATAGATCTTCACTTTCAATAGCCTCTGGATCATGCATTCCTGATTCAATCTCTTCTGGAGTGAGTGCGGGTCGCACCGTTGTTTCATCAACAACAATTTTTACTTGCGAAAAATCAACATCGCCAGATTCTAAATTGAATTGTGCTCGGATGATTTGACCACGCTTGCCGTAATCGCGTTTATACGCAGCGGCCAAGGATTGTTCGATAGCCTCGATAATGGCTGCTTGGGGTATTTTTTTCTCGGTTTCGATTTGTTCGAGAGTTGATTTTAATATTTTTAGATCAAATAACATATATTTTATTGATCATCCGAGATGTCTTACAAGACATTCGCGAAATGATTATTATTTTTTAATAAAAAGCCCCAAAGGACTTGGCGGTGAGTATAGCATACTTGTGGATAACTTTCAAAGGTGTATTGTATTTTATTATTCTGTGATATACTTTTGATATTACTCGTAACTTTTTTTCTATGAAATGGAATGATATAAAAAAACATTTTGCACGAACAAATAATCAACAGTCAGACGCGACTACTATCGTGACCGATGAAAAATTATCAAGTACACATCGTGCACATCATCGTATTGCGCATTGGATACTTTTGATATTGATTACTTGTGTTGTTGCTATTGGAATCATTGCATTGATTAAAGTTCTTTCAGGGAAACAGGTTACTCCGGTTCTTCCAGTTCAAGAGTTAAAAAATATATCTACATTTCTAGATCAAAACCCGCCAAAACCACTTAATGAATCTGAAAGCGCAATGGTTAGTGGTATTATTAACAAGCCTGTTCAGTTAGATGATGAAGATATGAAGGCAATCAATAATTTTTTGAAGAAATAATCCTACGATATTCCTATGAAATCAATTTTTAAAAAAATCTCGATACCTTTATTTATAGCTGCCATAGCGTTTTCTGCTGTGGCTGTTTTTTCATTAGTATCAGCAAATACAGCTTATGATGTTACAGGATATGCATGGAGTGATATGCCGAATGCCTCTGATCAAATCAGTACTCCCATAAATCATTACGGCGGACGCGGACTAGGGTGGATTCAAATGAAAGGATCAAATTATGGAGTCACACTGGATACAGATGGAACATTTAAAGGATATGGTTGGAGTGAGTTTGGTGGTTATGTACAATTTAATCCATCAGGTCAACAAGGTGCGCAAGTTGACCCAGCATGTCTTGCAGATGAAACACGTGATTGTCCAGTTACTGGGTGGATCCGTTTTGTGTCTGCACCTGCAGATTTACAAGCTGGCGGATGGGACGGATGGGTAAAAATGTCAGATTCATCATGGAGTAATGGTGTAACATTACTTAAACCTGTTAATGGTATCCGGAAGATGACAGGGTATGCATGGGGAGATATGGTTGTAGGATGGGTTGATTTCAAATATGCACAGGTTGATATAGGAATATTGGGATGTACTGACTCGACTGCATCTAATTACAATGAAAACGCAACGATTCCTGACGGAAGTTGTCTTTACCCTATTTTATGTCCAGATGGAACACCTGCTCCAAATAGGGATGTAGATCAATGTCCAGTAGACATACTATGTCCCGACGGAACACCTGCTCCAAATAATAATATAAGTAATTGTCCAACGCCTCCATTATGTCCCGACGGGACCCCAGTTCCACCAAGCGGATGTTCAGGTGGTGGATGTCCAACACCTGCAAATTACCCAGGAATGAATGGGTACAATAATCTATGTGTATGTGTTGCTCGGGTAGGTCATCCATCAGATTGTCCTACGTCAGGTTGTAAAATTTCTGGAGATCCTTTCTATAATACAAGTGCAACTACAACAAATAATAGTATGTGTTTCTGTCCAAGTGGAAACTATAACAAATCAACAGGCGCCTGTGGATCATGTCCAAATCCAAATTATCCAAAAATGTTATCAGGCTACGATAATACTTGCCGATGTATTCCTCGACCAGGACAGCCAAATGATTGTCCTACTGGTACGAAATGGCCAGGATATATCGAAGCATAATATAATGTATGAAAAACAACCTTACTCAATATATTAAAATACTAGGAATTGCTCTAATCATTGGATTGGGTGTTTCTGTTGTTTCTGCTTGGACTGCTCCTACTGGAACTGCACCTGTGAAAACCGCTCCGTCAGATGGAGATGTTGCAGCATCGATTAACCAGGGGGATTTTGATCAAA
>DAOLZR010000011.1:10345-12793 GCA_035426405.1 Minisyncoccota bacterium
CCTGGCGTAAATGTTCCTGACCCAGTTAATACAGGGATTGAAAATCAAACAAAAAACGGAGGAATTCTCTCAGAAAAATATTTTCTATCTGAACTTTCTTTTTTCACAAAAATGCTTTTACCAGGAAGTGATTCTTGGGTAAATATTGGAGGACCATTAAATGTTGCCCCGACAGGAATTAATAATGGCGGAAGTACTATTCCATTAACGATTGATTTAACTAATCGTGCTACTGTTTCAAAGAATGGAACTCAGGGTCAAAATGCTGCAAATTTTATTACAGGAGAATCAAGTTGTCCAACCGCAACAACATTTATAAATGACCACGCACCTGCATTCGAGTTTACTTCTGCTTCTAATAATACAGGACACGCTGACTTGATTGCTCGACAAATTAAATTAGTAGGAGGATCACCGCAAGACAATAGTGTACTTGCTGCTGTTGATAGTCAAGGAAATGCAGTATGGGCACATCTGGTTGTTCAAAACGGTGTTTTGAAAGTTATTAATAACCAAACAGGATCACCTGTTGTTACTGATGCTAGTTGTGGTGTACCTCAAACATATACCTGGAGTACTGGAGCATGGGGGCAATGTGTTCCTTATATGACAAATGATTGGGTAGATTTTTATCCTTCATCATCACCTGCATGGGGTACTATGGGGCAGTCATGTACATCATGGATTAATACAAATTCGTCTGGATATAATGGCGGTATACAAACACGAGATGTAACCTGTACAGATTCAAATGGAAACACAGTTCCAGATAATCTATGTACAACTCCAAAACCTGACACAACAAAACCTTGTACAATTCCTTTACAAGTAAGAGTCAAAGTAACAATTCAAGGTACCTTAGGACAAACAGTTAATTACACTGATCCAGGATACTGTCTATACGATAAATTACAGAATCCAAATAGTACAGATCCACTCGGTAACTTGTTCCCATTAGATTGTCAGGTTCGACCCACAACACAATCTGTTCCATCTGGTTATAACCCAGCATCAAGTTGCTTCCTGTTAAACTTTAGTGGAGGACCAGGATACGGATTCAACGCAGGAAATCCCGGAGGATGGACAGCTACTGGCAGTGCTACATGGCAATTGCAGATTAAACCACAATAAACGATATGAAACACCCAATCATTAATACAATTAAAATAATTGTAATTGCTGCAGTATTATCTGTAGGTGTTTCGTATGTCTATGCGTTCACACAGCCTGATGTTGCACCAGGTACAGCAGTAAGTAATGTTGCAGCTCCGATTAATACAGGAGAGAATCTTCAAGAAAAGAAAGGGGGTATTTGGTCAAAAAAAGTTATTGCATCACCTATTTCAATTTTCAAAAAGAGTATATTTTTTCCAGGAAAGAATTCATCACTTCGAATTGGGTCTGATGATGCTGCAGGATCAGAGACATTCACAAAAGGATCTGCAGGAGCTGTTAGTCAAAGCTTAAATACAGCAATATTTGGAGAAGATAATACTGTCCCTTTGGTGATTGATTTACATGGACGGGCTGCACCACAGGATGCAATTGCATTTAATACTACTGCATCATGTTCTGTAGTGACTAGATTCACTAATGATAAGGCAGCAGCATTTGAATTTAAAAAAGGCGAAAATAGCAAAGCAAATATTATTGCTCGCCAAGTAAAGTTAACTGGTGGAAGTCCTGATGCTAACGATGTGCTATTGGGAGATGCACAAGGAAATGCACGCTGGGCAAAAGCAACAGTAGTAAATGGTGTTGTTAAGTTTTCTAATGGAACATCACCTGTTATTATTGGGCAGACATGTGAAGTGCCTCCAGTAGACTTATGTCCGAATATTACAGGTAATCAATTGGTTGTTCCTACAGGAATGGTTGTTAATTCGTCTGGAGACTGTGTGACGCCTGCAGTAGATCTTTGTACTAACATTTCTGGCGTACAAGAAACTGTTCCGGCAGGAATGGTGAAAGATACATCAGGAAATACTCCTGGAAATTGTACTACTCCACCTATTGATGTTTGTCCAAATATAGCTGGTGTTCAAGAAAGTACACCTGCTGGATATGAATTAAATAATGGACAATGTGGAAGATGGTTATCTTATGGACAAGCTGCAAGTACTTCTAATGGACAAACATGTCGTTCATGGATTCAAACTAAAACACCTGGATGGCCTTATGCGCCGATAGAGTCTGGGAAATTTAGAACTGTTTCTAGAGAAAATCTTGGAAATGGACTGACAGGAAATATTACGAATATTTATCCAGATCAATGTATTTATGGAAGGTATTCCAGCATAACCTTAAACGGATTAAATGGCGCTCTCTTAAGTAGTTTTGATAATGTACCGACTCAATCACAAAATTATTTTGGCCCTCGCTCTTCTATAAATGGTGGAACGCCTTGGGTTATTTATGAATTTCAATATTTTTATCCACAGTAATTGA
>DAOLZR010000012.1:0-5719 GCA_035426405.1 Minisyncoccota bacterium
TTTTTGGATCAAGTGTCATGGAAAGGTGCAATGGAACGCTTTGACAAATAAATTGCTATTAGTTGAAATTAGTGTATACTAAACGCCTTAGCAACTAATTTATACTAACTATTTATGGAACCAGAAGTAATCATGACAGAAGAAGAAATTGCAGCAAAAAAAGCTTTGGAAGAAGCAGGTGAAGCAACAACAGAAGTTACAGAAACAGAAGGTGAGTCTACAGACGCACCAGCTGATGCTGAAGCAGTAGAAATTGTTTAATCAATTATAAAAAACCACATGATATCATGTGGTTTTTTATTGGAAAATTGCGATTCCTGTGGTAATCTCGCTGGTATATACATGGAGATGTCGCATAGCGGTCTAGTGCACTACCTTGGAAAGGTAGCAAGGTGAAAGCCTTCGAGAGTTCGAATCTCTCCATCTCCGCAATAAAATAATGAACCCGACGCATCGCGTTGGGTGATTTATTTTATCAGAAGATGAAGGATGAGAAAAAAGCGAAGCGGTTTACGGAATGCGAAGTATGAGCATTTTGTCGCGAGCGACGGGGTCGAGCGAGTGAGATATTTTATGAGTGAAACGACATAGAATATCCACGAGGGTGACCAAATCTCTCCATCTCCGCCAATTAAAAACCACCATTTGGTGGTTTTTAATTATTCTGAAACAGTAGCTTTCTCGATAACAACTTCATCAATTGGTCGATCTGCAGTTTCTGTCTTAACATTTTCAATTTTCAATGCAACATCCAATCCTTTAGTTACTTTTCCAAATACTGTATAACTTGGAGGTAGTGGGGCAGGGTTTGCAGTTACTATAAAGAATTGTGATCCATTTGTATCAGGTCCTGAGTTTGCCATAGCGACAGTTCCTTGTGGATATGTTTCTTTTCCTGATAACTCATCTTCAAATTTGTATCCTGGACCACCTGTTCCCCAAAGCATTTTTTTTGAAAGATCTTTTGATTGTGGATCACCAGTTTGAATCATGAAATCTTTAATAACACGGTGGAAGCGAATCCCGTCATAAAATCCTTCGCTTGCAAGTTTTGCAAAGTTTTCAGCAGTTTTTGGTGCATTAGCATGATCAAGGGTAATAGTAATTTCTCCCATATTTGTTTTTAATGTAACAGTGTTCATAATTTTTTTGGTCTCAGTCGTAGCTGATGTTGGTTGGTCTGGTAAAGATGAGTCGATTGCTGCTGCCTGATTCATATCAAACGGTAGTTCGGTATTAATAATTGGCATTTCCTCAGTTGGTGTTGCCGTTTTTGTTTTTAGTCCAACAACTACCAAAACGATAGCAGCGATAATAACAACTATTCCAATATACCACGGTGTTTTTGATGGTGATTCCATAATAAAGATAATTCTTTAATAATAATTTATAATCGCAACAATTTTTTTATCATTGCGCCTCCTCGTTTAAACAGTGTCCGGTTACGACTTTTTGATCGGTTTATTTGTTGAGACAGGTCATCCGACAGCATCCCGATAGCGCTATATAAATCTTCTGCAACAATTTCAGCAAAGTATTCTGCCTTTGGTTCTACAATTTTTGCCTCCGCTTTGAAAATATTTCCCTGTTTATGATGTTCTGTCGTTTTCCCAATTTCCACATCGATGCGCGCCTGTGAGTGTATTAATTTCTCTAATTTTTTGAATTCATGATTCACATGATTGCGTAAAGCATCAGTTAAATCGATGTGTGACCCAGAAATAGATATATTCATAATTGGTGAAAATGTCATCCGTATCTCTTTCGGACGCATGATTACAATCGGGCAGATGGTGAGATTCGATCGGTACATAAGTAGTATACCATGGCTATTTTTATAAAGGACATTCTTCAGTCATAAAGGACATCAAAGAGAGCTTATGTTTAAAGGCTGAATTACCACTACAAAATCATGTCAGTATCAAGTGATTTTACGGAATTTTTCAGACTTGTAATTATAAGTCCATTTTCCAATAAACCATTGACAAGTAACGATATTTAAGTAATATGCCATATGTTTATTCATTTAATCGGGCGACCTTTACCGGCGTCCAGTGGAACGCGTATTGCCGATAGTATGCAACATGTATTCAGGAATTTTTTCTGGAATACTCCGTAGTATCGAGTACCTGTTCCCGAAACCAAAAACTATATGGCAGAAGCTTTTGATCGCTCAAAGCCCCATGTAAACGTAGGTACTATTGGTCACGTTGACCATGGTAAGACTACTCTTACAGCGGCAATCTTGTCAGTGCTTGCACGACAGGCAAATGGATACGGTGCAGTTCTTAAAGGAATTGACGGTATCGACAAGGCTCCAGAAGAAAAAGCGCGTGGAATCACCATTGCACTTTCTCATAACGAGTACTGGACACCAACACGACACTACGCACACATCGATGCGCCAGGTCACGCCGACTACATCAAAAACATGATTACTGGTGCCGCTCAAATGGACGGTGCGATCATTGTAGTAGCTGCAACTGACGGAGCGATGCCTCAAACACGAGAACACGTATTGCTTGCAAAACAAGTAGGAGTTCCAAAGATCGTAGTATTTTTGAACAAGTGTGACATGGTTGATGACAAAGAAATGTTGGAATTGGTAGAACTTGAAATGCGAGAATTGTTAACTAAACAAGGATACGATGGAGACAATACTCCAATCATCCACGGTTCAGGATTAAAAGCACTTGAGTCAACATCAAATGATGACGAATGGGCTAAGAAAGTTCTTGAATTGGTTGAAGCTTTGGATACTTATATTCCAGAGCCAAAACGAGAAGTTGATAAACCTTTCCTAATGCCAATCGAAGACGTGTTTTCAATCGAGGGACGTGGAACAGTGGTAACTGGAAAAATTGAGCAGGGAATCATCAAGGTTGGTGAAGAAGTTGAAATCGTAGGATTGAAAGATACTGTGAAGACAACTGTTACCGGAATTGAAATGTTCAACAAACAATTACAAGAAGGTATGGCTGGAGACAACGCAGGTATCTTGCTACGAGGTGTTAAAAAAGACGACATCACACGAGGACAAGTTCTTGCTAAAACTGGCTCAATCAAACCGCATTCAGAATTCGAATGTGAAGTATACATTCTTTCAAAAGAAGAAGGTGGACGACACACTCCATTCCTAAACGGATACAAACCTCAGTTCTACATCCGAACAACAGATGTGACAGGTGATGTAACATTGCCAGAAGGTACTCAAATGGTTATGCCAGGAGATACCGTAACATTCAAAGTTAAATTACTTGCACCTATCGCACTTGAGAACAATACTCGATTCGCGATTCGTGAAGGTGGTAAAACAGTCGGGGCAGGAGTGGTAACAAAAATTATCGCGTAATCTTGCAAATCTTAATGCTCTGCACTTGTGCATTGCATCACGGTTTGTCCCACTGCTATGTCATCAGAAAAAAAATCAGGTGAAGCGGTATTGCGGATTCGCGTTCGAGCGTATGAAAACAAAGTGTTGGATGCTTCGGTTAAACAAATTATCGAAACTGCAAACCGACATGAAGCGACCATTCGCGGACCCGTACCGCTTCCTAACGAGATTCGAAAGTATACAGTCAACCGTTCAACATTCGTCCACAAGGACGCTCGTGAGCAGTTTGAAATTCGTGTACATAAACGTTTGATTGATATCATCAATCCAGTGCCGAAATTGATCGAAGCGTTAACATCTCTTTCACTACCATCTGGTGTTGAAATCGATGTAAAAATGATGTAATCATTTTCGTACGATCCAGGCGTTGCCCGGAGATCAGAATTGTCGAGACCAATTCTGATTTCTCTTGTGACGCTTGGAGCTATTAATAACAGTTCGTGTTTAGGTATAAGAAATACTGCACAAAATTCTTTTTCTCATTCTGCGGAACGCAAGCGCGGACGCGCAGACTTCGTCGCTGCGGGTTCGGTCCTCGAATGTTAAAAAGAATTATTGTTTCGTATTTTTCCTTTAAACCGCCGAACAATCATCATGTTTCTGATATGAAGGCATATCTCAAACCGCTGAATTAACTTTTGCTATTTCGTTCATATTCTTGAATTATGAATGAAATTACAAATCACTATGAAAAAATATATTTTGGGTGAGAAGATCCAAATGACACAGTATTTCGATTCAAAAGGAATTGCTCATGCTGCGACATTGATTTCTGCAACACCTATTACAGTGACTCAGGTGAAATCAGTTGCAAGCGACGGATACGACGCTGTGCAGGTTTCATCAGGAACTCGTAATGAAAAGAATTTATCAAAACCTGTGAAAGGTCACTATGGCGATCTTGGAAACTTCCGATATACAAAGGAGTTTCTTGTAGACGCTGCAGATTTGGCAAACTATACTCGAGGAAATACTATGAATGTAGATCAATTCGCTGAAGGTGACATGATCCGCGTATCAGGTATCTCAAAAGGTAAAGGTTTCCAAGGTGTAGTAAAGCGACATGGATTCCATGGAGGACGCCGAACTCACGGACAAAAACACAGTGAGCGTGAACCTGGTTCTATTGGAGCCGGAGGAATGCAGCGCGTAATGAAAGGTATGCGTATGGCAGGACGAATGGGAACTGATCGAATTACGGTCAAAAACCTAAAAGTACTTGCGGTCGATCCAAAAACTAACATCATCGTAATTAAAGGCGCTGTTCCAGGACGACGGGGAACAATGCTAGAAATTACACAATAATTGTATGGCAACAAAAAAAGGTGCAACTAAAAAAGTTGCAAAAAAATCTTCTGAAAATGTTTCAGCACCATTATATACATTGGCTGGGAAATCAAACGGAAACGTTGATTTATCAGGCGCAATTTTCAATCGTGCATGGAATGGAGATTTAGTACATCAAGTTATTATTGGTATGCAGGCAAACGCACGAACTGGTTTGGCTCACACTAAAATGCGAGATGAAGTTTCTGGATCAGGTAAAAAACCTTGGCAACAGAAAGGAACAGCACGCGCGCGACACGGCTCAACACGATCTCCAATTTGGCGAACGGGTGGAGTTACTCACGGTCCTCGAAATGAAAAAGACTATTCAGTAAAAATCAACAAGAAACAAAAAACTGCAGCATTGTTTGCAACATTGTCAGATAAACTTCGAAAGGGGAAGATTCTGTTCTCAGAATCAATTGATCTATCAAATGCAAAAACAAAAGACGCAGAAAAAATCTTGAAAGGTTTTGAAACTATTGCTGGATTTGAAACTATCAACACAAACAAGAAAAACAACATCTTGTTAGTATTGCCAGTTATTTCTGAAGTAGTGCGAAACAGTTTCCGAAACATCAACCATGTAACATTGGTTGAAGCTCGAAACATTAACCCGGTCGATGTAATGAAATATCGTTACATGATTATCAGTAATCCAACAGATACACAGGCGTTCTTGCTTACAAAGCGAGGTGCTGTGAAAAAATCTGCTTAATCTATGGCAAAAAAATCATTGATTGAAAAACCGGACGAGAAAAAACTTCCAGTTGAACTTGCTGGTATCATCATCGGTCCACGGATTACTGAAAAGGCTGCGTACAGTGCTGAGAATAATGCTTATGTATTTAATGTAAGTGTTCGTTCAAATAAAATTCAGATTGCCCGAGCAATTAAATTTCTGTACAATGTTGACCCAGTAAAAGTAACAGTATCACTTAAAAAACCTGTAGCCGTTTTGGTTCGTGGAACACGCGGAATGACTAAAGGTGAAAAGAA
>DAOLZR010000012.1:5819-9717 GCA_035426405.1 Minisyncoccota bacterium
TATTCCTTAGGCAAGAATTTTATATAAATAACCGTACCAGAAAGCCTTATTGGTACCGAGAATCAAGCTATGGCTATTAAAACTTATAAACCAACATCGCCGTCACGACGAAACATGACCGGTATTAAATACCGAGATGTGCTTACGACTTCGACTCCTCACAAGGCTTTGACCAAAGGACGAAAACGACATGTTGGACGAAACAATCAAGGGCGAATTACAGCTCCTCATAAAGGAGGTGGACACAAGCGTTCATATCGAGAAATCGATTTCAAAATGAACAAGATTAACATCCCTGCAAAGATTGAAACAGTAGAATATGATCCTAACCGATCAGCATTCATTGGATTGATTTGTTACAAGGATGGTGAACGACGATACATTGTACTTCCACAAGGAGTTACAGCTGGATCAACATTCATTGTATCTGCTGATGCTCCGTTAACACCTGGAAACCGTTTACCATTGGTAAACATTCCTGTGGGAACATTCATCTACAACATCGAAATTAAACCTGATAACGGCGCTAAAATGGTGCGTTCAGCCGGAAGTTTTGCACAAGTAAATGCGCACAATGAAGGACGAACTCAACTTAAAATGCCTTCTGGTGAAGTTCGAACAGTATCTGATAAATGTTATGCATCAATTGGATCAGTTTCAAACCCTGATTACCATTTGGTAAATCTTGGAAAAGCGGGACGATCACGATGGAAAGGTATTCGACCTACAACTCGAGGTTCTGCAATGAACCCGGTAGATCACCCACACGGAGGTGGAGAAGGACGCCAAGGAATTGGACTACGACGCGGACCAAAAACTCGCTACGGAAAACAAGCTTACGGTGTTCGAACTCGTACTCCAAAGAAATATTCAAATTACGCTATTGTTACACGACGAAAGTCAAAGCGAAATCCAGATTAATTTCAACAAAAAAATCTCGCAAGAGATTTTTTTGTTTCATTTTTAGTGCTATACTTTATGTACTTATGGATTCAAACGAAAGTCTCTTGAAAAAACTTGATAATGATTTAACAGCTGGACGCGGTGTTAGTGATACTAATCGTGGAATTTTACATCGCGATAAATTGAAACCTGTTGCTGAGGATTGGACTGAGCCAGTACCAGAGGCACATCACGATGATTTAATTAATCAAAAGCGAACAGTGCAAAAATCTTATTTCAAAAAGATCTTCATTGGCTCATGTGTTTTTGCGGTTATTTCAGCAGGATTGTTTATGTTTTCACTGTTTACAGGACGCGCAAGATTATCAGGTGAAAATGTTCAACTTACCGTAACATCTACAACATTTGCTGATAGTGGTGAAGAAGTTAACGCAACTGTTACTGTTACTAATCAAAACCCAACAGCGATGGAATTTACTAAACTTGTTTTTAAGTACCCATTAGGAAATACGCGTGATCCAAATGCGTTAAAAGAAATTACACGAGATCTGGGAACTATTGGTGCAGGAGAAACTCGAAACGAAGTATTTCCATTACAGTTATTTGGTGAGCAAGGAAATGAAAAAGATCTTTCTGCGATGGTAGAATTTAGATTATCCGGATCTAATGCTATTTTTGAAAAAACTGGAGGCGCTAAATTAACGCTTCGATCATCCATTGCAACACTAGTTATTAAAGCTGTTAGTACAACACTCTCAGGGCAGCAGCTCCCAATTCAGTTAACTATTTCAGGAAACGCAACAGCTCCCGTGAAAGATGCTCTTGTTATTGGTGATTTTCCAGATGGATGTACTTTCGTTAGTTCTGATCCAGAGCCTACTTTGGACAAAAATAATTGGTATTTAGGTGACCTAGCAGTTGGTGACCAAAAACAAATTAACATCGTTTTGCAATGTGTAGGAGTTACCGATGCTGAAAAAAATATTCAATTTAGTTTAGGTAGTCAAGATTCCGCGAATGAACGAAAACTTTCAAGTGTATATACAACAGGGTCACATGTTCTAAAATTATCATCTGCATTTTTAGCATCAACGCTATACATTAATGGAAAAGAATTTGATAAAACTTCATCAATCCCACAAAATCGTGAGATTCCATTTGAAATAAGATGGCAAAGCAATTTAGAAACACCGATCAACGATGCGCGATTCATTGTAAAGCTTTCTGGTGCAGCATTTGATCCGGATACAGTTCGTCCAGGTCAGGGATACTTTAATACAGAGGACGATACAATAACATGGACCTCAAATGAAATTGAAGGATTAAAGTTAATTCAACCAGGGCAAACAGGTTCGTTAGATTTTCGATTAATTTCACGGACAGGATTGACTACGCGTTCAACAATTGATGCAGCAATAAGCGTCGAAGGAGTTGAGTTTGGAGGAAAGCAGCAATCATTGAAAGATGCTTTGGTCGCAAAGATTCCTGTTGTAACTGATTTGCAAATCATTCCTCGTGTTGTGTATTACTCAGGGCCAATTAAAAATTCAGGGCCAATGCCACCAAGAGCGCAAAAGGAAACTACTTATACAATTATTTGGCAGTTAGCGAATTCTACCAATGAAGTTTCAAATGTAGTTGTTAGAACAAAACTACCAACAGGTATAGTCTGGAAGAATAATATCGCACCTTCAACAGCAGCAAATACTTTATCATATAATACGGTGACGCGAGAGATTGTATGGAATGCAGGAAATGTACCAGTAGGAAAAGAAGCAAAATCGATTGCGTTTCAACTAGGTATTACTCCTTCTAAAACAATGATTGGAACTATCCCAAATTTAACTGACGACACTACTCTGGAAGCTACAGATACCGTAACAAATACAACTATTACACAAATTAAAAAGATTTTAAATACACGCATTAATGGAGACACATCAACAGTAGGAGCAAATGGGGAAGTAAAAGAATAATATTACAAAAATCCCATAATAGAGGGATTTTTTGTAATAAAAAACTCCTCACATAAATGTTTGGAGTTCCAAGGATGGAGGGCGTACCCTGCATCCTTGGAATTTCAGTATAATGCATTTCAAAAATCTAGGCAAATCAAACATGTGGAAAACTTTTAAGGATTATGGTAGTATCAAAGAATTATGGAAAATCAAGATTTAATGGAGAAAATCGTGTCATTATGTAAGCGCCGTGGATTTGTCTTTGCTTCTTCTGAAATTTATGGAGGACTTGCCGGTGTGTATGATTACGGACACTATGGTTATCTAATGAAAGAAAATATCAAAAACGAATGGATGAAGTCCATGATTCAGTACCGCGATGATGTGGTAGCGCTTGATAGTGCAATTTTTATGCATCCGACTACTTGGGTTGCATCAGGTCATGTTGGTAATTTCGACGACCCACAAATCGATTGTAAAAACTGTAAATCGCGTTTTCGGGCAGATCATTTATTGGAATCTTTCGGTATTGATGCAGATAAACAATCTATTGAATGGATTAATGCGGAACTTGATACATTGCGAGCTGCAAAAAAATTAGTATGCCCAAATTGTAAATCGGCTGACCTAACACCAGCACGAGCATTTTCATTAATGGTCAAATCAAATTTTGGTTCACCTCTCGATGCATTAACAGAAGAAAATGTAACTTATTTGCGACCAGAGACATGTGGAGGAATTTACTTGGAGTATAAAAACACAATGGATTCCATGCACCCAAGTCTTCCATTTGGAATTGCACAGGTTGGAAAGGCGTTCCGAAATGAAATTGCAGCACGACAATTCATTTTCCGAACTCGAGAATTCGAACAAATGGAAATGCAGTATTTTCATCATCCATCGCAGACAGTTGATCATTTCAAAATGTGGCAACAGTATCGATGGCAATGGTATTTAGATCACGGAATTCCAAGTGAGAAATTACAATGGTATCAGCATGAAAAACTTGCTCACTATGCGTCAGATGCATACGATAT
>DAOLZR010000012.1:9817-11138 GCA_035426405.1 Minisyncoccota bacterium
TGGTGTATTGTGATCGATTTTGAAACTCTTGGAAAAGAAGCGCCAGAACTTGCAGATACGGTTACGGTTCGTAACCGTGATACAGGAACACAAGAACGCGTTGCGATTGCAGATTTAATTGAAAAGCTAAAGATTTAAAACCGCCTATATAGGCGGTTTTGACATTTAAAGTGAATCAAGTAAGATGCTAGTAACCAAAACAAAAAAGATGAAAAAAATATTAATTGTTACCAACGGATCAGTAAGTTCATTTATGCAGAATGTTCTTGCAGGGATTAATTTAAAAGAAAAAGGTATAGAAAAGATGCCGTTCATTTCTGAAAAAAAAGATAAGTTCTTTGAGCTTGTTAAAATTGATAGATTCGACTGTATCTTTATTGAAAAAAACTCAATGGATTCTGAGATTGTCAAAGAGTTACTAACAAAGATCAGTAACGAAAAGTCCGAAGCAAATGTGTATGCATTGAAAGGTGACCCTCTTAATCCGATGTTTTTGAATGAGGAAGAGGAAGATATTTCATTTAAGGAATTCATTATGAACAATTCATTGAAAGGTCAGACAGTAGAGGTTGAGTAAAATTAAACCAAAAAACAAAAAATCTGAAAAGGTCGCTTGAAAGCGACCTTTTTGTTATACTTCCAGTCTATGAATATAAAAAAGACCGTATTAAAAAACGGATTGCGCATCATGACGATTCCTATGAAAGATACGCCAACTGTAACGGTGCAAGTATGGGTTGCAGCAGGAACGCGTTATGAAACAAAAAAAACAAACGGAATTTCTCATTTTTTAGAACATATGTGTTTCAAGGGAACTACTCGTCGTACGGCACTTGAAATTGCATATGAATTAGAAGCGATGGGTGCACAGTCAAATGCATTTACAAACTATGATATGACCGGGTACTACGCAAAAGGTCGTGCAGTATTATTTCCAAAATTACTTGATATTGTTGCTGATGTGTATTTAAATTCAATATTTCCAAAGGAAGAAATCGAGAAAGAAAAAGGTGTGGTGTGTGGGGAGATTGATATGATTAATGATAATCCACAACATAAAATCAATTATACATTTTTAGAATCAATTTACGGTGATCAGCCAGCCGGGTATAGTATTGCTGGGCCGAAAGATAATATCAGACAATTTTCTAGAAAAGATTTTATAGATTATCACAAAAAACATTACCATGCAGAAAAAACAGTTGTAGTGGTTGCTGGTAATATCAACGAAAAAGAGGTTATCGAATTAGTTAAAAAAGCGTTTGCAACTATTGCATCTAAGCCTGTTATCGTAAAGAAAAAAATTGTGAAAAAACCAGGC
>DAOLZR010000013.1:0-8122 GCA_035426405.1 Minisyncoccota bacterium
TGTGACCCTACGGGGAGTCGAACCCCGCTTCCAACATTGAAAACGTTGTGTCCTAACCGATAGACGATAGGGCCAAGCTACGAGCGAGATGTTTAAAAAGATGTTCACATCTTTTTAAACATCTCCGAGGAGCGCCGGACCTATCTCGAAGAGATTGGGCCGGCTGTGTGAAATGTCGCCTCCATCTCGTAAGAGATTGGGCCAAGTTCATAATAAATCATGAACTTACGAAATATAGCATAATTAATAAAAATATCAAGAAAAAATTGACATAAGTTTACATTGTAGACCCTATTAAAATCTGCTATATTTCGATCACTTGCGCGGTTAGCTCAGTTGGTAGAGCGTCTCATTGACGTTGAGAAGGCCACAGGTTCGAATCCTGTACTGCGCACATGAACAGCGAATCATCAGAATTTAATAAGTTACTTGATAAAGCAATCACTATATCGCATGAATATGTGTATTATTCACCTTCCCAAATAGATCGAGGTGACCACCTAAAAAATGACCCAGCTCTTGGTGAACGATCATGGAGTATTCCTGAAACCACAGGAAGATTTTTGTATGCCATTATTACAAAATTAAATCTTCAAAATGGACTTGAACTTGGGACATCGACCGGATATTCAACACTATGGATAGCTGCAGCACTTTCAGAACAATCATATAATTGGAAGTTAATTACGATCGAACGAAATCTTGAAAAACAAAAACTTGCACAAGAATTATTACAAGATCCGTTAGGTAGTCATATCTATTTTGAAAATAATTTTATCGAGAACTATTTGCCAACTATTTCAGAAACAAAGTTTGATTTCATTTTTATGGATGCAGAACGAGGAAAATATAAAGACTACTGGAATTATATCAAAGGATTTTTACACGAAAAAAGCATTGTCATTATAGACAATGCCAACCGTGCACAAAAAAGTGTTATTGAATTTCAAGATTTTTTAAAATCTGATTCGACACTTTCTACATATTTGCATCCAATAGATAATGGTTTGTTTATTGTTTCTTTATCAAACGGAGATTATACTAATCTTCAAGATATAATCGATAGTATATAATCTTATCAAAAAATGCCAACTAATTAATTAGTTGGCATTTTAACAGCACCTATTAAATTTAAAGAGTTACATTAGAAATAGCAGTAATGATATCATTATGAACATCACTCTTGTTTTTCTGTTCGGTTTCTATATCGATTATCTGAACATTACCTTCAATTATTTGGTGATTCTGGATAAAATCAATAGCCGGCTTAACATGTGTATGAAAAAATTTCAATTTTTCTACGATTTTTTCAGGTGAATCAGTTTCTTGTCGCGGCGCTTTTCCACTACTTATTAAGGAATTGTTTCTTTCTATAATTCGGCGACCTGCTTCTTCGTCAGAAACATTTAATTTAATAAAAATGACTTTTTTACCCAAATACTTAATTAAAAAACTAAGCATATCATCCGCCTCTGGTATAGATCGCGGACTACCATCAAAAATAATTGGACCTGAGTCATAGTTATACAATAACTCATGTGCCCATAATGCAGTTGCATGCACATGTGATTGTATCTTTCCTGAATTCTGAATCTCAGAAATTTTCTCTTTATTAAGATTAGAAAATTTGTTAACTTCAGTTCGGAATAACTCACCAGTTTCGATAGTAAAAGGTTTAATTTTCAAATTTTTACATGTCTTTAAGAGTAAGGTTACCTGCGTTCCTTTGCTGGACCCAGACTGCCCGATTAAAACTAATACGGGTTCTTTGAGCATAACATTAATAAAACTACTAATTCTACTTTGTTTCATTTTTTTTTGTTTTAGTTGTTTAAAAATTTGGTTTACAAAACTTTTTGCATAACGCAGTTTCTCCAAATCTTAAATGAATGGAAAACTATCGCAGCAACTTCATCTTCTCCTAAAAGGGTTGTGTCCAACACAAGGTCATAGTTAGATGTATCCATCGGATTAAAGCCGCTGTAAAGAGTTGAATATCTTTGTATTTCGCTTGCAACTCTTTTTCTATTATTAACAATGACTTCCTCTAAGGTATCAACTTTTTCTGTTTTTCTATGAGGATTTTTAAAATCTTTAAAAATTCGTTCTCCTCCAATTTTTTCATCTACTTTTAGAAAAACATTAAAAGCCTCTCTACAGAATAGTGCGCCTAATCGCGAATCAATAATAAAGTTATCATTCGCTGTAAGGTATTCTTTCTGGAGTGTGTCGATTCTAACATCGATAGTTGAATCGGAAATCATTAGTGTTTGAAGTTCTGCGAAAGAAATATTTCGATTAGCAGCTTCCTGTCTAAAAAAATTACCGACACTGATAATTTCCAATTGATCTAAGGATAGTTTACGAATTTTCTTCATAACTTCGGTCTTACCTGCACCAAGATTTCCACAGAAAGTAAGTGCGTTCTTAAAAGTGATTTGTTGTTGACTCATGTTTACATTATTTAGTGGTTTGAAATTTTAGAAATAAAAAAAACACACCTTTTCAAAAGATTTTTTCTTTTTACAAGGTGCGTATGATTAATTTATAATAAACTGTTTTGATTAATAAGTCAAGTTATGATATGATCGTTTCTATGAAAATCCTCTCTATAGAGACATCTTGTGATGAAACTAGTCTTTCGCTCTTTACAGCCACAGAAACGGCTTCTGGGGTTAATTTTGAGGTTCACAGCACTATTACACAGTCACAAATCGATATCCATCAAGAATTTGGAGGTGTATTCCCTGCTCTTGCAAAACGCGAGCATCAAAAGAACTTAGTTCCCATATTATTAAAAATTTTAAACCAGGAAGCAATTGAAGATTCAGAAATTGCAAGCAATCCTGAAATTGAAAAAATACTTGCACGCGAATCAGATCTATTAGATTCATTTCTAAAATATGTCACGCCAATTCAAAATCCAAAAATTGATACAATTTGTGTTACATCTGGCCCAGGACTTGAACCAGCACTGTGGGTAGGAATTAGTTTCGCAAAAGCACTTGGATTGTTATGGAATATTCCAGTAGTTCCAGTAAACCATATGGAGGGACATATTTTATCAGTATTAGTTCCTGAACATAATTCGGATCAAGGGAATTCTTTTTCAGTGCAAGCTGAGCTATTTCAATTCCCAGCACTCGCATTATTAATCTCTGGTGGACATACAGAAATTGTATTAGTAAAAGAAGTTGGTGATTATGAAATCATTGGAAAAACTCGCGACGATGCCGTTGGTGAAGCATTTGATAAAGTTGCCCGTATTTTAGGATTACCATATCCTGGCGGACCAGAAGTTTCTAAGCTTGCATTACTTGCAGATAAAAATATTAGTACTGATATTGTATTGCCTCGTCCAATGTTACATACGAAAGACTATGACTTTTCTTTTTCTGGATTAAAAACTGCAACACTGTATTTAACAAATGATATTAAAGAAAAAAATAACGGAATCATTCCGGAAGATATAAACGCAAGCATTGCATATGAATTTCAAGAAGCTGCCACAGAAGTAATTGTAAAGAAAACACTTTCGGCAATACATGATTTTGGAGTCCAGACATTAATTGTTGGAGGTGGTGTTTCTGCTAATAAACGAATTAAGGAATTACTGAAACAAAAGGTTTCAGAAATTATTCCTACGGAGAATATTTATTTCCCATCTCGCGAGCTGACTGGCGACAACGCATTAATGATCGGACTTGCTGGATATTTTAAAATAAAAAAAAGCCCTGACACCGTCTATGACGATATCAGGGCTAATGGTAACTTAGTGTTGTAGCTTAACCTTTTCTTTTCTTCTTACTGTCGGTATTCGGTTTGCTATTATGATTTTTAAACAGCCAAACCAGAAACGCGATTACAAGTGCTAAGCCTCCTACATTTATTACGAGGACCTGGAAAGCATAATTTGTCAGTAAAAGATAAGTAAATAAAAGTAATCCAACAACTGTAGCTACGGCAACAGGATGTTTTGCTGCAAATATGCCAAACGCTTGAAGAATTTTTAAAATAATATCCAGTAACGCTAATGCAATTTTTCCGAGTGCTGATAGTATATTTTTCATTTTCTTTATTTATTTGTATATATTATATCATAATATAAGATAATGTCAAGTATCTGCCCAAAAAGCCTTATTTGTGCTATATTTTTTCATATGACGCTTGAAAACAAGGCAAACCTGCCTGAAAAACTATTAAAGCCGTACAACCCTGCGGATGTAGAGGGTCCTATTTATAAAACTTGGGA
Source organism: Minisyncoccota bacterium (assembly GCA_035426405.1). Lineage (GTDB taxonomy): Bacteria > Patescibacteriota > Minisyncoccia > Phycocordibacterales > UBA1006 > CALMMZ01. Next base: position 4,253 of record DAOLZR010000013.1, read on the forward strand.
AGAATCTGGATTTTTTAATCCAGATGTTTGTATTGAGAAAGGAATGACTCAGCCTGATGCAGAACATTTCTCGATAATACTTCCCCCACCAAATGTTACTGGGACGCTCCATACGGGTCACGCATTTATGTTGGTTATCCAAGACATTATGGTTCGTTTCGCGCGTATGCAAGGTAAAAAAACACTTTGGATTCCAGGAACAGATCACGCGGCTATTTCAACCCAGACAGTTGTAGAGAAAAACTTGGAAAAAGAAAAAATTCGTAAACAAGATCTTGGGCGAGAAGAATTTTTAAATCGCGTTAATGAATTTGCACAGAATTCGCATGACACAATTGTTGGACAACTACGAAAAATGGGAGCATCACTTGATTGGTCACGCGAAGCATTCACATTGGATGATAAGCGAACAACTGCAGTACATGCTGCGTTTAAAAAAATGTATGATGATGGATTAATTTATCGTGGATACCGAATTGTAAACTGGGATCCAAAAGGTCAAACAGTGATTTCGGACGATGAAACAGATCACGAAGAACGAGAAGCACAATTGTATACATTTAAATACTGGAAAGATTTCCCAATTTCAATTTCAACAACACGACCTGAAACAAAAGTTGGAGACACTGCTGTTGCAGTACACCCGGATGATACTCGTTATAAAGAATTCGTAGGCAAAACCTATGAAGGTGTTTTTTGTGGGGTTCCACTTTCAATAAAAATTGTTGCCGACGAATCTGTAGAGTCCGAATTTGGAACAGGAGCGCTTGGTGTAACACCTGCACACAGTCAAATCGATTGGGATATTGCACAGCGACACCAACTTGAAGTTAAGCCTGTGATTAATGAGTTCGCAAAAATGACAGTTGGAGACGAACAGATATTAGGCAAGAAAACAACAGAAGCACGCGAAGCAGTTGTTGAATATTTACGGACAGAAGGATTACTTGAAAAAGAAGAAACCGTAAAACAAAATGTCTCTATTGCAGAACGATCTAAGGGTATTATTGAACCACTTCCAAAATTACAGTGGTTTGTTGATGTAAATAAAAAAATTGCAGAGCGAGGAAATCGATCACTGAAAGAATTAATGTTAGACACAGTTCGTAAAGATGGAGTTAATATACTGCCAAGTAATTTTGAAAAAGTATATTTCCATTGGATTGAAGGTTTGCGTGATTGGTGCATTTCTCGACAAATTTGGTACGGACATCGTATTCCTGTTTGGTATGACAAAGATGGTAATATTCATACGCAGAAAAAAAGAAATATCATTTTTGTTCGTCATGGAGAAAGTGAAGCAAACGCGGCACATATTTATGCAGGAAAAATGGATACACCGTTAACCGAAAAAGGGCGAGAACAGGCAAAAGCAACGGCTGATTTATTAAAGGGGAAAAATATTACTAAAATATTTTCTTCAGATCTTTCTCGTGCTCATGATACTGCAAAAATTATCGCTGATACAATAGGGCTTGAGGTTGAGACCTCGCCAGAATTTCAAGAAATTTATGGTGGAACCGTTGAAGGAACACCAAGTCGAAAGATTCCTATTATGATGGCTGCTTTTGATGACAAAACTGGAGAAACACAGGATGAATTAATTGCACGAGGAAAACGAGCATGGGATATTGTCAGAAACGATAATACTGATGGAGATATTTTAATCGTAGGACATGCTACATTTTCTGCGGTCATGAAAGCGGTATTAGAGGGTGAAAATGACTTAATTGCTTTTCGAAAGAAATGGCGTGTAGATAATGCCAGTATTACTAAGTTCCCTATTTTTACAGACCCTAAAGGTGAAGACCTTGAACAGGACCCTGACACACTCGACACTTGGTTTTCATCAGGACTGTGGACATTTTCAACACTGGGATGGCCAGAAGAGACATCAGATTTCAAAACATATCACCCAACATCAGTACTGGAAACAGGAAATGATATAATATTCTTTTGGGTAGCTCGAATGATTTTAATGTCTACTTATTTATTGGGCGCAACTCCATTTAAAACTGTATATCTACACGGGATGGTATTAGATAAAAATGGAAAGAAAATGAGTAAATCAAATCCTGCAACGGCAATTGATCCTGTAGAGACAGTCGAGAAATATGGTGCAGATGCACTTCGTATGTCTATGATTGTAAGCGTGGGACCTGGACAACCGACAACGCTTTCCGAGGAAAAGATTCGAGCGTATTCAAAATTCGCAAACAAGATCTGGAACGCAACACGATTTGTAATGGAACAAACTCACGATTTAGATTTAAATTCAATACCAGTATATGATACTGAAGATCAACAATCTATTGACGATTTACAAGCATTTATCAAGGAAATTACAAAAGAAATGGAGGAATATAAATTCTATTTGGTTTCTGAAAAACTGTACCACTATTTCTGGGATACATTTGCAAGTACAATTATTGAACGATCTAAGATTAAAATTGCACAGACAAATAGTGATAGCGCAAAATGGGTTTTAGTTACTCATTTGCAAACACTCCTGAAAGCATTGCATCCTTTCATGCCATTTATCACAGAAGAAATTTGGAGCATCATTCCTCATTCAGAAAAAGAGACAAATGATAAAAAATTGCTTATAATAGAATCATGGCCGACATATCAATAGGCAGCTTATTCTGGGCATTTATAGGTGGCGTTGTCCCTACATTTTTATGGTTATGGTTTTGGTTTAACCAGGTGAAAAAGCCCGAGTCTACGGGCTTTTTATCGCTTCTCTATATTCTTGGAATGTTATCTGTCATTATCGTGTTCCCTATTGATACACTTATTAGTCAATCCAGACTTGATCAAAAGGAATACCTACTCGCTTTTGCTCTGGTTGAAGAAGTTGTAAAAGTTGCACTTACTGCTGTTGTAGCATTTAGAGCAAAGCGCCTTATACAGCCTGGTGATTACACATTATTTTTAGTAACACTCGCTCTTGGATTCTCGGCACTTGAAAACACACTTTACTTAATTCAACCGATCTCTGAAAATAATATAAGCTTTATATTATTTACCGGAAACTTACGATTTATTGGTGCTACATTACTTCACACTACATGTGTAGCAATTGTTGGGAATATGTTAGGAATTGCATATTACGAAGGCAAGTTTATGAAATGGGTACATGGATTATTTGGTCTTGGACTCGCAATAGGTTTGCATGCTGTCTTTAATTACTTTATACTATTGAATACCACGCGCAGTATCATGATTGGACTTGCGGGATTGTGGTTTATTGGAATCATCGTTATTGTAATATTCGGACGAATCCAGAAATTACAAGGTTACCGTGCACAATTAATGCATTCAGAATCTTTATCATCTTAATTAATAATTCCCAAATCATATATGAAAAAACTTTCTTTCTTCGAGCGTTTGACCGGAACTATCCGTATGCAGGATGACGAGTCAGATGAAATCCATGACTTGGATCAAGATCTCGAACCAAGCCTTACTGGTCAACATGAATCAAAATTAAGTCGGTTGCAAAAAATATCATCGGCCGAAGATGATTTTGATGATAATAACGATCCTGATATGGAGTCCGAGGCTGAACTAGCCATCGATGTATTCTATAATGATCGAGAAATTGTTATTCAAACAATGACCGCTGGAATTAAAAAGGAACACCTGGAAATTATTCTTGCCCGAGAAGAAATTACTATCCGAGGACGACGAGATAATCCAAACACTTCATACACTAATGAATTTGTTGTTCAAGAATTATACTGGGGACCATTCGGTCGTACGATTCAACTACCTGATGAAGTTGCAATTGATGAAGCAACAGCAACCGAACATCATGGACTCCTTACTATTAAATTACCAAAGTTCAATAAAGGACGAACTGTTAAA
>DAOLZR010000013.1:8222-10936 GCA_035426405.1 Minisyncoccota bacterium
TGTGCCGAGACCCGGGCTCGAACCGGGGACCTATTCCTCTTCAGGGAAGCGCTCTACCAACTGAGCTATCTCGGCAAATGACATAATATCCTTTTGAATATTACATCGTGTGGTATGGGCAAGCATACCAAAAAAACCTTAAATAATCAACTCTTTATTTATTTATCCCCGGCTTTGAACTCTGTGGAATAAATGATGAAAATGTTGATTGAGCTTGGTCATAAATATCAACTACCTGGTCAACATAGGGCTGGAAGTAATAATATACACCCAGTGCTGACGCAACTGCTGCAATAAATAATAATGCTCGCCAATATATACTGTATCGCTGACGACGATCTATCTTTTTCAGTAATGCTTGATTTTCCTGACTGATACGATAGGTCTCGTTTAATAATTTTTTTGTTGAATCATCCATAAAGTACACTAATTATATCATGAGAAATTAATAATTAAAGGTGCCCCCACCAGGAATCGAACCTAGATCTTTTCCTTAGGACGGAATTGCTCTATCCATTGAGCTACAAGGGCGAATTTAATATAACGCCATTACGGCGTTATATTAAATTAAATATTATGCAGTAATATCGAGCTTACTTGAAATAAGCTGCTCACTGAATCCAACCATAACATCAGGCTCGTGACCTTCTTCTTCAATTTTTATAACGGGTACACCCATTTGACCAGTCATTTCAATAATTTCTTTTCGCGCATCTAAGTCAATAGAAACATCTATGTCTTTGAATGGAATACTGTGTGATGATAAGAAATCCTTTGCCATGTGACAAAAATGACATGTAGGTGTTGAGTAAATAGTAATAGTTTTCATAGTTCAATTTAAATTAAGGATTAACTCTGTAATACTATCATATTTATCAAAAAATGGAACCAAGCCAATATCCGATTTTACGAAATAATCCTTGTGGTTTTTCCGGTAGAACATCTGTTTCCGGGGCTTTTTTATCATTATCCACAATTAATATCATTTGTTCTCCGTGTTTTACGACTCGATACCGATCGCGGATTTCAGCCTCCTTTCCACGATCCGTTGATAATGCGCTTATATTTTTTTCGAGCTCTGCCTTATGAGCCTCAACCTGAGTTAGTTCTGACTGATAATCGTCACGAACCGATTTGGCATGGATGTATTTACGAGATATTTTAACCACCGAAATAATTAATAGTGTGCATATAACTAGTAAAACCACGATCCAAAATCGTGTATGAAAAAAGCTTTCTTTGTGGTGTCGTACTCCTTGCATAAGATGATTATTTTGTGTAGTATATCACATATGAATATTTTTAGAACAAAAAACAAGGGCTGGGTCAAGTGGATTTGGCGAGTTATCGTTGTACTAGTTGTTATTTCAATGGTTGCCCTATTCTCTATTAATTAAAATAAAAACACCGACTTGGTGTTTTTATTTTTTCATCATTTTAAGGAATACTTCATGCGGAATATGAACTCGTCCCTGATCGCGCATTCGCTTTTTACCCTCTTTTTGTTTCTCAAGTAATTTTTTCTTTCGACTACTATCACCCGCTCCTACAGACTTACTTCCTTTTGTTAATACATCCTTTCGATATGCCTTAATTGTTTTTGAAGAAAGAATGCGTCCCAGTGCATGTGCTTGAACCTTCATCTCAAATTGTTGCCGAGGCATAATTTCGTGAAGTTTTTCAACTGCGTCTTCGGCTTCTTCCAACGCTCGTCGTCGTGCAATTACGCGTGTAAATGCTGGAACGATTTCATCAGCTAATAATATATCAAGTCGTGTTACATCTGCGTCTCGCATTTCTGCAAACTCATACGCAATAGATGCATATCCAGATGTTGCACTTTTTAGCTCATCAAAGAAATTTCGCATCAATTCACGCAATGGCATTAATAAATCTACCTTTGTTCGTCCATCACCAAATGTATTCATTGATGTAATTTCAGCTTCGTGTTCATGTGCCAAAATTGAAATATTTCCCAAATAGTCATTAGGAGTCATAATATTCACATTCACCCATGGTTCTGAAACTGACTTTATTTCACCATCGTGCGGAAATAGATGAGGTGAATAAACTATTAACTCTTTATTGTTTTTTGTTGTTACTTGATAAGTAATACTTGGTAGTGTCACAATTAAATCAAGTGAAAATTCACGGTGAAGCCGTTCTGTAATAATTTCCAAGTGTAGCATTCCAAGAAATCCACAACGAAAACCTCGCCCCAACGCTCCCGATGTTTCCTCTTCATATGAAAATGCAGAGTCGGATAATCGTAGTTTAGCAAGAGATTGTTTTAGTACCATAAAATCATCCTGAGATTCTGGATATACAGATGCCCATACAACCGGTCGAGGATTAAAATATCCAGGCATTGCAGGTAATTGTTTTTTGAATCCAGTAATCGTATCACCCACTGACGCAATACCCGGTTGTTTGATACCAGTCACAATATACCCTATTTCTCCGGCTGAAATGGTGTCTCTTTGGGCTTTTCCAGGGCTAAATGTCCCAACCTCTACCACATTAAATTTCTCGTTAGCGACGGAAAATAGGACCTGGTCACCTCGTTTTAAAGTTCCGTCAAACATACGAACATACACAATTACTCCTTGGTGGTTGGAATATTCGAAATCAAAAATAAGGGAACGGACTTCGTCATTTCCAGAGTATTCTGTTTTTGGTGCGGGAACTTTTTTAACTACTTGTTCAAGTAATTC
>DAOLZR010000014.1:0-9566 GCA_035426405.1 Minisyncoccota bacterium
AAGCTTGTTCCAAGCGGAATATCAATCCCAGAGGTATTTTCAGCCTACGAAACTTATGTAACATACATGCTTAATAGGGAAATAACTGACGAAAACGCACGAATACTGACTTTAGTAGTTCAGCTGCGAATTCTTGGGATTTTGGGATACTGGAACTCGGACTGGACTGATGAGGTGTTATCAATTGGCGGAAAAACCTTTGAATATGTGGTTCAAAACCAGAAATCTGTTGAAAAATTAATTGAACGGATTTTGGTTGATACCCAAATGCATATGTCTTCGATAGAAAATAGGTAAAAGAAAGGCCTCTTACATCGAGTAAGTGGCCATAAAAGGCGGGTCACCATATCTAGCTAAACTAAGCATCCTCTAGAGTAATTTTGTATCTACTCAAGGCATTGCAGATTATGGGCGGGCCGATATTTCATTTTCGAAAAAAGAAACCTATAATCAAAGTATATCACATAAAAAGTTACTGTCAATAGATTAATACTATATTGCTACGGATAATCTAAAATCCTTGACAAATCAGGGTTTTTTGATAGTATGGTCCTTGTCTCCTCATCCCCTGAGGCAGATAATATTATTATTATCAGCCCGAAGAAATGATAAAAATGAAGCACTCTCACGCTGATTTTGAATCATCTTCACGCCCTTTAATCATTTTAAAGGAGTTGGACGATATCGTTCTGCGAAATAATATCTCCATTTTATAATCTGCGTGCCTGTTTTCGTTCTCTATGAACGCGGCGGTCATACTCGATTAAAAAATGAAGACATTATTTCTGCGAACATATTCTGTCCAAGGCTACCTTCGTCTAATCTATATGATTAGGTGGAGTGTTTAATTCACAAACAACATTCATATGTCACGATCTGTCTATAAGGGTCCGTATGTCGATGTAAAATTGCTGAAGAAAATCGAAGGTAAAAAACCACTGGAAACAGGGGTTATTAAAACATGGGCGCGTGCGTCTATGATTTCTCCGGAAATGATCGGATTTACCTTTGGTGTTCACAACGGCAAGAAACACACCGAAGTTCTTGTTTCTGAGGATATGGTTGGTCACCGATTAGGAGAGTTTTCTCCTACAAAGACTTTCCACCGTCACGGAGGTAAGATGCAAAAAGAGCTCGATCAAAAGAAAAAGCAAGCTGAAATCGCAGCTGCAAAATCCGCTAGTGCTTCATCAGCTGCAAAGCCTGGTGCTAAGAAGAAATAATTATGAAAGCCTATTTAAAAAACTATCGACAATCACCACGAAAAGTTCGCCTTGTAGCGGATGCAATCCGTGGGAAATCTGTCGCAGAGGCAGAAAATATTTTGACCTTCCTTACAAAGCGCGCAACGGGAATGTTTCATACATTATTGCACTCAGCTGTTGCTAACGCACAGCACAACTTTAAAGTAGGAGCGAACGATGCATTATTTGTATCAGCCGTTTCAGTGACCAAAGGTCCAACCTTAAAGCGTATCCGTCCAGTATCTCGTGGTCGAGCTCATCGCATTAATAAACGAACAAGTATTGTTACATTGGTACTTTCACAAGGAACACCAATTAAAAAATCTCGTTCAAAGAAGACTAAATAATATATGTCAAAAATTGTACATCCCTATGCACATCGTTTACCGCTCATCCGTGGGTGGAAATCACGATGGTTCCGTTCAGGATCTGAATACCGAGACACATTGCGAGCAGACATTTTAATCCGAGAATACTTGGAGAAAAAATTGCGAACAAGTTATTTGTCAGGTGTTGAATTCGAACGAAATTCAAAGAACATCAAAATCATTATTGCAACAGCTCGTCCAGGTATGGTAATCGGCCGTTCAGGAGAAGGAGTTGAGGTCTTGAAAAAGGACATCATCAAATTCCTAAAACGACACAAGATTGTCATTACTGAGGCATTGCATATTGATATCGTTGAAGTGCGAAATCCTGATGCTGATGCAGCGATCATCGCTTACAGTATTGCGGAACAGCTCGAAAAACGACTTCCATTCCGACGCGTATTAAAGCAAACTATTGAAAAAATCATGGCTGCTCGCGGAGTTAAAGGAGGAAAAATTGTATTATCAGGTCGACTAGGTGGTGCTGATATGGCCCGACGCGAAGAAATCAAGTTAGGTGGAATTCCATTGCAGTTTATGCGTGGAGACATCGATTACGCTACGGACACAGCACGAATGACTTATGGAGGAGTTGGAATCAAAGTGTGGATCTATAAAGGAGACACACTTGAAAACATCGCCCCTTCAAAAAATTAATGACGCAGATCTTTCTGTTAAACATGTATGTTATTTCCTAAAAAAGTAAAACATCGAAAATGGCAAACTGACCGAAAGGATTTGAGCAAAAAAGTTGCAACACGGGGAACCAAATTGCAATTTGGATCATATGGTCTGCGTTCATTAACTGGGTCACGAGTCTTTTCAAATCAAATCGAGGCAGCACGAAAAGTGGTGTCGCGTACACTCGGAAAAACAGGACGCTACTGGATTCGAATCTTTCCTGACCGACCTATTACCGGAAAACCTGCAGAGGTAGGTATGGGTAAGGGTAAGGGAGATTTACAGTCGTACTGTTTCGAGGTAGAACCAGGTCGAATCATCTTTGAAGTCGACGGAGTATCAGAGGCTGTTGCGCGCGAGGCTTTGCGAAAAGCTAGCTGCAAATTGCCTGTGACTACCCGTACTATTAGTCGAGACGACATGTAATCACATGAATATTATGAAAACAATCAATGGAAAAACCCTACAAGGGACAGTCGTTTCAGACAAAATGGATAAAACTGTTGTCGTCTTGGTGCAGCGTTTTGTAAAACATCCTAAGTACCAAAAGTACCAGAAGTTTTCAAAAAAATACAAAGCCCATGACGAAAGCAACTCGCTCAAAGTCGGTGATGCGGTAACTATTCGCGAATGTCGCCCTCTCTCAAAGGATAAAAACTTTGAAGTGGTGACAACCGCTTAACCTATATGATTCAAGTTGGAACAAATGTAACAATCGCTGACAACACAGGAGCAAAAAAGGCGCGAGTATTCAAGATTCTTGGAGGCTCACACCGTCGCTACGCGTTCGTTGGTGATATCGTAGTTCTGTCAGTTAAATCTGCAGAACCTCGAAAATCAGTAAAGAAAAAAGATGTGCACCGAGCTGTTGTCGTTCGACAAAAGACGGTGACTCGTCGAAAAGATGGTTCTTATATTCGATTCGATGACAACGCTGTTGTTATTCTCGATAAGAAGACAAAAGAACCAAAAGGAGGTCGTATCTTTGGTCCTATTCCACGGGAAATCGGAGAGCTTGGATATCAAAAAATTGTATCCTTAGCTCCTGAGGTACTGTAATTAATAATAGAAACTCGGAATATATTATGTAGTTGTCATTCCGGACTCGATCCGGAATCCAGGATAATATTTTTATACTCTGGATCCTGAATCAAGTTCAGGATGACAGCAAATACAAAAGCATTTCGAATCTATTTCATCATCATATGATTAAAAAAGGAGACAATGTGTTGATCCTAACAGGGTCAAACAAGGGTGCCAAAGGTGCCGTAGAAAAAGTATTAAAAGCTGAAAACAAGGTAATTGTTGCAGGTGTTAATATTCATAAAAAAGTTATCAAAGCGAAATTGCGCGGCGAGAAACATACGTTGGTCGAAACAGCTTTTCCAGTTCACATTTCGAATGTTGCCCTGATTGATCCGTCATCAGGAAAAGCAACTCGAGTTGGAACCCGCAAAGACGGCGCGAAAAAAGTTCGCGTTGCCAAAAAAAGCGGAAAGGATATTGCCTAACCAATAATTATTCACTTGTGAATAATTACATCAACTTATGGAATCAATGAAACAAAAACAAATCGGAGCATACACTGCATTAAAGGACCAATTCGGTTACAAAAATGCAATGTCAGCACCGAAGATTCAAAAGGTAATTGTATCAGTAGGAACAGGATCAGGAATGAAAAAGGATCGTAATAAAAATACATTCGTTTCAGACCGACTTCTAAAAATTACTGGTCAAAAACCATCAGTCAAAGGAGCAAAGCAGTCAATTGCATCATTTAAAATTCGTGCTGGAGATCCAGTAGGAGTTGTGGTGACATTGCGCGGAACTCGTATGAATGAATTTTTGGACAAGCTTGTGAATATTGCACTGCCACGAACAAAAGACTTCCGAGGTATTGCCCGATCATCAGCAAATGCATTGGGTAATATGACAATCGGTATCAAGGAACATACAATTTTCCCTGAAACTGGTGACGAGGAAATCGTAAATGTTTTTGGTCTTGCTATCACAATCGTTACAACTGCTAAAACTCGACCTGAAGCTCTCGCTTTCTTTGAATATTTGGGCTTCCCAATGAAAAAAGATGAAGAGAAGAAAAAAGCTCGCGTTAAACGCAAAAGATAATTTCTTTCAAAAATCACTCGAACGAGTGGTTTTTGTTTACCAATAATGATATTATTTCATTATGAATAAAAAAAGATGGATTGCAGTAATAGTTCTTATCATAATCCTTATTATATTAGCTTTTTTCTATGATAAAAAAGACTCTGGTCCAGAGAATACTGGAACCTGTGGTAATAATGGGGAATTTTGTCCAGGAACGCCAGGATACAAAGAAAGAATAAAAGAAGAATTTAAGGAAAATAAGGAGGAGTCTCCCGAAGAGGTCATTGCGTATAAGCCAGCAGAAGTTAAGTCTATTACAAAAAAGTCCGACAGTCTTTGGTCAATATCCATTGATCTTTTAACTCCAAATCCTTCTTGGATTCCTGGGGACGATAGTACAGGCGGACCTTTTATTAATCAGAATTCGCGAATAAGAGTTCTTAATGTTACAGCTCAGACAAAAACTTATTCATGTAATACGAATAGCTATCCTGACGTAGTAGAGGACACATCCAACTTCATTGATGAAATAGAAAAGGGAAGCTATAAGATACGATATTTTGATACATATGGTTCAGATATTACGTCAATCTATAAACAATGTTTGCCATAATAGAAAAACCGCTCATTTGAGTGGTTTTTTGTTGTTATGATTAATATCGTTTAGAACTCAATTTCTCTACTAATAAATTTTTAATAGTTACCTTTTCTTCTGTTTCGCCATCTCCACCACAAGGGAATGTGACACAAACAACTTGAGAATTATAGTGACGAGTTATTATCGGAACTTCAAAAATAACATAAATTAAAATCAGACCAATTATTATTAATAGAAGTGTCTTATACTGCTTTGTCTGTATAAGATTGGTAATTGATAATATTACTGCAATTGTTAAAAATGCAAGACCAGATAAAAAAGTAATCTGGAATAAAATTAACAATTGCCCAGCAATAAAGGATAAGGAAAGGTATCCAAGACAGGTGAACAATGTTCCTAATATATAGAATGATTTCATTTTCATATATAAAAGTATACCATCTTTTAATTGTTTATTTTCCCAAATACGCAACGCCCAAATGGTCATATGCCTTTTCGGTAGCACATCGTCCACGCGGAGTTTTTTCAAGTAATCCTGTCTGAATCAAGTAGGGTTCGATGACTTCCTCGATCGTGTCTTCCTCTTCACCAGTTGCAGCGGAAAGTGTTTTCACACCAACGGGTCCACCATTGAATTTCTCGACAAGTGTTTTTAACAATAATCGATCAGACGGAGATAGTCCTAATGTATCAACACCAATCATATCAAGAGCAGATTCTACAGTCATAACATCAATATGTTCGATTTCCTTAATCTGTGCGTAATCGCGAACGCGCTTCAAAAAATAGTTTGCAGTTCGTGGAGTTTTACGACTGCGGCGGGCAATCATGCCAAGTGCTTCATTATCGATAATAATGTTCAATCGTTTTGCACTGCGCCGTACGATTTCTGTCATTTCTGCATCATCATAAAATTCAAGTTTAAATGTTCCACCTGAAAATCGTGAACGAAGAGGGGATGATATTAATGATGGTCGCGTTGTTGCTGCAATTAATGTAAACGGAGGAAGTTCTAATTGTAATGTTCGTGCACTTGGTCCTTTTCCAATAATAATATCCAATACTCCGGACTCCATAGCAGGGTAGAGGACTTCCTCGATCATTTTATTCAACCTATGGATCTCATCGATGAATACAATATCACCTGGTTGGATGTTGGTTAGGATGCTCGCAAGGTCTCCAACCTTTTCAATTGCGGGACCTGATGTAATTTTCATAGCCCGTCCTGTTTCATTTGCGATCAAATGGGCAAGAGTTGTTTTCCCAAGTCCTGGTGGGCCATAAAATAGGATATGCTCTGCAACCTGTGCACGGTTTTCAGCGGCATTGATCAGAATATGAAGGTTTTGTTTAATGGTGGTCTGTCCAATGTATTCATCCCAGCTATTTGGGCGTAGATTTGCATCCAATGATCGTTCTATTTTTTCAGGAGATTTCATATAAAATCCATTATATCACACAAGTCTCTTTTTTCAGAAATACGGATTCAAAATGTGAATATAGGGAATATACCCTTATAAATAAAGCTATAACAGCATATAGGTATGTGGAAAAAGCCTGTGGATAACTTGGTGAAAAACCACATATTTAGTGCTTGCGCAATTTTAATAACCGCGTTATAGTCTAAGTCTTGTCGGGTTTTTATTTACACAGTGATGTGTATTAAAAACAAGATTAGTGAGAAGTACTTGACATATTATCATAAGTATGATATGCTTGTACCATAAAACTACATACTAGTTTTGAACATAGAAATCTCAAAGGGATCGGGATCTCGCGGTCTTCCTGGGGTTTGCGGGTAGGAATGTCTGGTGCGTCTGCTTGAACGGACGATTTCTGGATTTCTCCTTTCTCCTTTCTTCAATTTCAGCTCCCTCGTGGGCAGAAAAGATGTCTTTGAGATTTCTGTGTTTGAATAAGATTGGCTTGCCAAACGAGCTCAATCACAGAATTGAAAAACCTTTCCTTCGGGAAAGGTTTTTCAATTCTTAAATAATATTAACAAAACACCTTGTACAATAATTACTCTTGAAATCGAGCATCCTTTATGGATGCGAAACCGAACAGCGCAGCTGGAGGGAATTATTGAAAGAGTAATTATTGTACAAGGTGTTTTGGTTCTCTTTAAATAACATAATAACTATTTCATGATATACTTTTATTAATATGGTCGTATTTCATGATGAAGAACAGAATAAAAAACTTGGTGAAATTCATATGCGCCAAGAAGAGGCAGCAGTTAAATCTCTTGCTGATGATTATGGAATTGGATATGTAGATCTGTCTGGAATTGGGATCAATACAGATGCGCTCTTATTGATTCCAGAATCAGTTTCCCGCGATGTTGGCATTGCGTGTTTTGCAATGATTGGAAAGAAATTAAGCGTCGCTGTAAAATCACCAACCTCACCAAAAACAATTGAACAAATAGATAAACTAGAAACAGATGGTTTCATTATTCACTTATATTTAGTATCTGTTCGAAGTTTGGAAAAAGCATGGGCACGATATGCTGATGTTAGTGGTGCAGAAAGGGCACGAGGTGGACTGCTTGATATAACCGACGAAGGATTGCAGCAATTAGCGGAAGAAGTGCATACAAATGCTGATATCAAGGATAAGTTTATCGACATGATTCAATCAAAAGAAACACATAAAATTTCCAAATTAATGGAGATTATTTTCGGTTCTGCAATTGGTACAAAATCTTCCGATGTTCATATTGAAGCTGCTGAAAAATTTGCTCGACTGCGTTTTCGTCAGGACGGAGTACTCCAAGACATTACAGAATTTCCACTTGATATCTATAAAAGTATTAACTCGCGAATCAAATTATTATCGGAAATGAAATTAACAAGTACTGCAACTGCACAAGATGGTCGTTTTACGATTATGTATAAAAAAACGGAAATTGAAGTTCGTACTTCGCTTATTCCGGGTCCCTACGGTGAGTCAATTGTAATGCGTATTCTAAACCCAGAAGGACTCGCAAAAGATTTTGAAAATCTGGGTATGCAACGAAAATTATTAGAAGTATTAATGACAGAAATCGAGAAGCCAAACGGAATGATTTTAACCACCGGTCCAACCGGTTCTGGAAAAACAACAACACTGTATTCTATTTTAAAACGCGTATACACACCTGAAATAAAAATTTTAACCATTGAAGATCCAATCGAATATCATTTACCGGGGATTACACAAACACAAGTAGATCATGAAAAGGGTTACGATTTTAGTTCAGGGCTTCGAGCTGCAATGCGTCAGGATCCTGATGTGATCATGGTAGGAGAAATCCGCGATAAAGAGACTGCTGCAACTGCGATCAATGCGTCACTTACTGGTCACTTGGTACTATCAACCTTACACACCAACAATGCTGCTGGTGCTGTTCCGCGTTTAACAGAACTTGGTGTTAACCCAAAGATTCTGCCAGATGCTGTAACAGTTGCCATGGCACAACGAATGGTTCGTCGCTTATGCGAGAACTGTAAAACACTTACTAATCCACCTGCTGATGATAAGAAAATATTACGAGCAATTGTTCGCAATGCATTACATAATGGAAAAGATTTTTCAGATAGTGGTATAAATAACGATAAGGATGATTTCCAAGTATATAAACCAGTTGGATGTGATCAGTGTGACCATATTGGATACAAAGGACGAATCGGAATTTTCGAAGCAATTTTAATTGATGACAAAGTTGCTGATGTTATTGTTAATAATCCGTCAGAACGAGAAATAAAACACGCATCATTACACCAAGGAATTTTTACAATGGTGGAGGACGGTGTGGCAAAAATCTTGTCAGGTATTACAACAATGGAAGAAATTCAAAGTACAGTAGATATGACAGAGGATTTACCAGAAGGGTGGCATACAGAATCAGTAAGTAGCGAGCCAGTATCTATACATAATGAAGAGTCTGCTGTTGAGCCAATTCCAGTATCGTCAAAATATATGGAATTTGTAGCACCAGCAGCGGATGAAGATGGGCGTCCCGTTACTATACAGCCCACAACTGAAAACACACTTCCGATAAAAGAATTGATTATGTTAGTAGATTATCTGAAAACATTAGAATCAGAACAAGACAAAAATCCAGAGATTGGAATAAAGAAAAAGATTAGTGATCTACGAAATACAATTATCGATTTATTAGTTCGTACAGATGTTTCAAAATGGCTGGCATACGATCCATCAGTCGTAGTACATGAAGAGGTTGCAAAGATCGTGAGTGATCTGGAAACACTTGAACAACATCAATCTCGTCGTCCTAATGTTGGTGTTGCGTCACAGTTAAGAGAAATTCGAAACACCATAGAAAATTTAGTGGCGAAAGAGTGACATTAAAATTGTCTGTGATATTGTAGTTGAGACCGCGAGGTTCTTTCGATCCCGTATCGACAGTCTCTGTGGAAGGTAAGCCGGTAGTGCAAAATTATGTATTTAACGATTCGTTGAATGTATAATTTTGCACTGCAGCGGCTTTTTTTGTTATACATATGGACTATTGACAAATATGCATCATTATGCTATACTTCTACTAACAGGCATGGAATA
>DAOLZR010000015.1:0-1629 GCA_035426405.1 Minisyncoccota bacterium
ATATAGCAAACCATATGCAGTGGTAGCTCAGCTGGTTAGAGCATCCGCCTGTCACGCGGAAGGTCGAGGGTTCAAGTCCCTTTCACTGCGCAATATCAAAAATCACCCTTTTAGAAAGGGTGATTTTTGATATCTTGCATAAGAAGCACGCAACCTGCGTTGCGTGCGCAAGGGACTTGAAAGGATTTTCGTTATTGAGCGTTTTGCGCGAAATCGAAAATCACCTGCCGATGTAATCGGCAAGTCCCTTGTAACCAAGTCACTTGTGACTAAAAAGTCCCCAAAAGTTATCCACTTGCGCCCTTTTAGATTATTTGATATAGTGACGATCTGTCCGAAAGACACATAGCGGGATAGAGTAATGGTATCTCGTCAGGCTCATAACCTGAAGACCCCGGTTCGAATCCGGGTCCCGCAACACGAAATAAACGAAAAAACACCCAAAAGGTGTTTTTTCGTTTATTAAATAATTCCTGCATTAATAAATACAAATTCAAAATGCTTTTTAACCACCTGTGCTTCTCGTTCAGATAGAATATAATTTATACCTTCGTGCGCGATTCGATTACGGACCAAATGGGCTTGCCATGCGCTTTGTAATGTTGGCATTACTCGAGGGCTGGCATTTTTCAATCGCTCGGCAAGTGTATCGCCTGGAAAATTATATGATTGAACCAATTCATCAAGCATTGCATCTGCCTCAATAATAGCAACACGCCAATCATTAGAATTCGGCGATGCAAACATTTTTTCAATATATTCCCATCGTGGATTTTTTGGATGTTCAGGCGGTGCTACTGGTTTTATAAAATGATTCTTGTAATTCTCTTTATGTTTTTGATCAAGTTCATACATTCGAAGCCGCGTATAGATAACCACGCAGAACAAAACAAGAAAAGCAATAATAACTAACACCCATACAAATGATAATGTGTTTGTAAAAAAATTAACGATATGATCCCAAAATGAAGCACCACTGACAGAATTGCTATATCCACCGTTTGAACCACCACCAAAAATACCGGCAAAAAAGTCGTATATTTTATAGAAAAAATATTCTAGATTAAGAAATCGAACTTCAGGCATAGTATAAGGAGATTATAGCATACAGAACCTAAAAACAACCCTTTTAGGTTGTTTTGTGTGCTACTTGGCAAAGTCTGCTCCAATCGTGAATAAGATATCTTCTCGGCATTGGTCAGCGATAAACTGAATTCCAAACGGTAAACCATTTGAATCAATTCCCGACGGAATCGAAATAGCTGGCATATGGGTCAAGTTCGCATTAATGGTGAAAATATCTGCCAAATACATTGATAATGGATCTGCTTTTTCTCCGAATTTAAAAGCGGTTGTCGGTGCTGTTGGAGTTAGAATTACATCAACCCCAGAATCGAATACTTTCTTGAAATCTCTCTTGATCACCTCGCGGACTTTTGTTGCCTTGTTATAAAACGCATCATAATATCCAGCAGATAATACATAAGTACCTAATAAGATTCGTCGTCGTGGCTCAACCCCGAATCCTACATGGCGAGTTTTTAAATAACTATCAAGCAAGTTCCCTTCACGATCACTGTATCCATATTTAATTCCATCATACCGAGCAAGGTTCGATGAAACCTCTGC
>DAOLZR010000015.1:1729-9202 GCA_035426405.1 Minisyncoccota bacterium
TGATCAAGTGAACTACCCATAGCAATCGCACCGTATCGTGACACTGATCCATAGGTGGGATACATACCCACCACCCCACAGAATGCTGCTGGCTGACGCACAGAACCTCCTGTGTCAGTTCCTAATGCGAATAAACACATATCTGCTGCAACTGCTGCGGCAGATCCTCCTGATGAGCCTCCTGGAACACGCGATGTATCGAATGGATTCTTTGTAGGGCCATAATATGATGATTCAGTAGATGACCCCATCGCCGCATCGTCCATATTTGTTCGTCCAATACAAATTGCCCCGACTGTATTTAGTTTTTCAATCACGGTCGCATTATAACTGGCAGTATAGTTTTCCAACATATGAGATCCAGCCGATGCAATATGTCCCTGACTTAAAATATTATCTTTTATTCCATAAGGAATTCCTGTTAGTAGATGTGAATTTCCAGAATCAATCATATTTTGAGCATCACTTATTCTTTTCTCAAAATCAGAATGTTTATCAAAGAATTCAATGAATGCAAAAATATCAGTATTTTGTTTTTCTGCATTATCCAAGTACGCAAAAACCAAATCACGAACGGTGATTTCTTTATTAACGAGCATTGCATGCACAGATTCGATTGTTAAGTTTTTTAAGTTAAGTGTCATAGTATGTAGATGTCATGCCGGACCTGATCCGGCATCCAGAGTTTAAAGATAATACCCTGGATTCCGGCTCGGAGGCCGGAATGACAATTCAGTATTTATAATATCTTTGGTACCTTATAAAATCCGTCCTGTGCATCTGGTGCATTTTTCAAAACCAGATCATGTTCAGTAGTGTCTGCAGAATCTGCAACATCAGCTCGCATTAGGTTTTTAGTCATATATTCAGGGTGAACATCATCAATCTGCACATCATTAATCTGCGCCACATATGCCAAAATTGGTTCAATATCAGACTTGAACTTTTGAACCTCTTCATCAGTAATTTCTATTCGTGCCAAATGGGCAAGGTTTTTAATATCTGCATCAGTCATGTCACCATCCTACCATAAAATGAAATTTTGGGAACATAAAAAGCATCTGGTAACAGATGCCTTTTTACTTAGCTTGAAATACCTGCGCTAATACTTTTTTAATTCTTTTTTTGCAATCATGGTTATGAACAGAATACGGCAAGCGTACGATATAAATATGACAACTTTAATTGCGAAAATAAGTTGCCACATATCTTTTACAAACGGCCACATGATAGCGAAAGCAAAAATAATGATAAATATTAGGGAAAAAGATGCATACGATCCTGTATGAAACAGGAGATTGAAGGCGCTGTTAGGCACATAACTACTTAGATACGCCTTATGATCAATTGAAGTATACCATTCCCATACTCCTATCTTTTTTTCTCGCTGCCTAAAGAAATAAAACGTAAGTAATGGATCAAGGATAACATTAAATACAACGCTTGAAATCACTGGTATTAAAAGTAAAACTAGGACTTGATTTTCAAATAAACTTTTCATCTATTAAATTTTATGGTTAAGTAATCGTTATTTTGATTATACTTAATATTTAATTATTGTCAATAATTTCTTCTCGTCCAATATTTCAACTCCTAATTTCACAGCTTCATCGTATTTACTCCCTGGATCAGCTCCCGCAACGACATAGGTCGTATTTTTTGATACCGAACTTGCAACCTTACCGCCCATGGATTTAATTTTTTCCTTTGCAACATCGCGCGACATGGTTTCAAGCGTTCCTGTCAACACGAATGTCTTCCCTGCTAATGACTGATTCGTAGTCGATCGTTTTGGCATTTGAATATCTAATATATCCACCAATTCTGAAACAATTCGTGCATGGTAATTATTGTTCATATATTCCACAAATGACTCGGCAACAACGGGGCCAACCCCTTCCAAATTTGAAAGATCCGAAACCGTTACTGATTGCAACCTCTTGAACAATTCGCCATTTTTCTGCCCAATAAAATTAGCCAAGATTTCTGCGGTTTCTTCACCAATATGCCGAATTCCAAGTGCAAATAGAAACTTTTGTAGTTGCACCTCTTTTGATTTCTGAATTGATTTCATCAGTTTATCAGACGACAATTCGCCAAACCGTTCCCATTCCACGAAATCTTCTTTTTTTAATTTGAAAATATCTGTCGGGTTTTGCACCAGACCCACCTCAAAAAATCGTTCCAATACTTTTTGACCAAGTCCAACAATATTCATTCCCTTCTTTGATACAAAATGAACCAATGTTTCAAAATGCTTTCCTCCACATTCTGAATTCGGACAGTACCATCCGACCGATGTTCCACTGGTGTTTTTTTCTTGTATTACAGACGCATTACATACTGGGCAAGTTTTCGGAAATTCATAGTGTTTTGAATTCTTTGGTCGAAGCTCTGTCAGAACTTGCAGAATTTCGGGAATAATATCACCTGCTTTTCGAATGATGACCGTATCGTGAATCCGTACATCCAGTCGTGCTATTTCATCCGCATTATGCAATGTCGCACGCGAAACAACAGAACCTGCAACAGGTACTGGTTTTAGAACAGCTACAGGTGTCAGTACGCCTGTGCGCCCAACTTGAATAATAATATCTTCTACCACAGTTGTGGTCTCCTCGGCTGGGAATTTATAGGCAACACCAAATCGTGGAGATTTTGCAGTGTATCCCAACTGTTTGCATTGTTGTTTATTGTTTAATTTAACGACTAATCCATCAATTCCATATTGCTCATCATGACGATTTTCAATCCATGATTCATAATATTCTTGAACTTGCTGCAAGCCTTTACACAATTTCCGATCTGGATTTACATTAAACCCTTGTTGTTTTAAAAATTGTAATTCCTGTTCATGCGATTCAAATTCCCGATCAGTATCTAAATATTCCAAGTCATATATGAATGTTTGCAAATTCCGCGATGCAACAATATCAGTATCTAATTGTCGTAATGTCCCTGCAGCAAGGTTGCGCGGGTTTGCATAAATCGGTTGACCATTTTTTTCTCGTTCTGCGTTAATTTTTTCCAAGTCATCAGTTTTCATCCACACCTCACCAACCACAACAATCGGTCGCGTTTCAGAAATAGTATGTGGAATAGATTTTATTCTCTTGATATTTTCTGTCACATCCTCGCCAACTGATCCATCTCCTCGTGTTGCGCCAGTAATCAATTTTCCATCGCGGTAGGTTAATACAATTTTTAATCCATCAATTTTCAGTTCACAAACATATTCAAAATCAGGATCGGTATCCCATTCTTTTACTAAAATTTTTCTGTTTCGTTCGTTCCAATTTTCAAGCTCTGAGATATCAAAT
This sequence comes from Minisyncoccota bacterium, assembly GCA_035426405.1. Taxonomy (GTDB): domain Bacteria; phylum Patescibacteriota; class Minisyncoccia; order Phycocordibacterales; family UBA1006; genus CALMMZ01. The sequence goes on from DAOLZR010000015.1 coordinate 5,050, forward strand.
ACATTATCGTATGACCACTGTGGAACTGCGTGCGTAGTTTTCTCGAACCCTTCTAATATTTTCCCACCGATTTTTTTGCTTTCTTGTGCGTATTCTGAAATACCCAAAGCTGCTTCTAGTTCCTCGAGTTGACGAATTAATGCGTCATATGCCTCGTCAGAGATTTCTGGCGCATCATGTGTGTGGTATTTTTCACGATGGAGTTTAATCAATGCTCGTAATGATGAGAGCTTCTCAGTATTTGTATTAGATGGAGACTTCCCAGGTTTCATAGATACAGTATACAAAAAATAAGAAATATTCCTACCTTGCCAAAAACAAAGATCGCACAGCCAGATGTGGTTGTGCGATTTTAAAACAATTAATAAATAATGCCAAAATATTATTTCAGGAAAGTTACACGGTATACTCGTTCGGCCAATCCAGGATAAGACAATACCGGTTGATCACCTCTATCTCCACTGCATTTATTGTAACCTTGAGCAATAACGGTAACAGACTCATCCCCTGTTGTATCAACCTGAACAATACTACAAGTTTTGTTATCGATGAATGCAATATTAAATGTGTAGACGCCAGCCGCTAAACTTGGGTTAATGTCATTTCCAAAACATTGAAATGGAATTTGCTCACCTTCAAATGCATTATTATTTGTATCAGCTGCTAATGCACATTCAACACCAGAATCAGCTGCAAAAATTGATTTCTGTGATTCTTGTGAAATAGTTGAAGTAATTAATTCCTTGAATGATAGTGAAAATATTCCAGCACCAACAAGAAAGATAATTGCTGACACGACAAGTGAAAACAACAGAACAAATCCTGATTCGTGTGATGCGCTTGATTGTAAGGAAGTTTTATTCATAATGAAATATTATTGCCAATCTGCAATTCTTGTTGTTACGGTCATGCTTCGATTGATAGTCTTTTGCCTCCAATGTACAGTTGATTCCAAAACTAATTCGCTATCAGGTGTAATTGATGTAATTTTTATTTCGCGCCAAAATGTAGTAGCAGTCCCAACTGGTTCTGGTCGAAATTGTCCGTTATTATTAAAGAGTAGTCGTCCACTACAATCATTTGCAGGACACACTACCATGATTGGTTTTGCATTCGCAACATACTCAATATCACATGTTGCAGAATCAACACACTCTGTTAATCCATCAATCCATGAATTTGACCCATTAATATAATTACTATCACGAATATTACGAACAACTTCAAGCGATTCCTCTGCAAGGAACTGAGCAACCAACTGATCACGAGCACTAGCTGTTGCTATAACACCTTTTCCAGCAATTGTCATTAAAGATACTAATGCAAACGAGAAAATTATTACCGCAAAAAGCATTTCAAGCAATGTGAAGCCGTGATTATTTATATTTATTTTTTTAAGAATACTTTTCATAATAGTTTATTCACCTCGTGTCTTTATAGATGTTGCAGTACCAGTTGTATTAGCTGCTGTTGGTGGGTTTGTACCACCTTGATTTGTCGGAGTATTAACATTATCTGCTCCTGGAGTTTCGATTCTTGGTGGAGTAATTCCTGTCCCGCCACCGAATGAACTACCGCCATCTGGTTTTACATTTCCAGATGAAGCAGGGGTAGTTCCACCTCCTTCAAACGGACGCTGAGATACAGCAGTTTGAATTGCAAGAGGAGTTTCTTGTTTTCCATTTTTTATTGTTGCTTGAACTTGAAATTCCACTAACGACTGTCCGCCGTCTGCGCCATTTATACCTCCAGTCAAATTAACTGCAAAGGCATCGATTCTCATATTTTCAGGAGTAATATCATATTCACCATCAGCCTCTTCAACATAAAGACGCATTTCCCCAGTAGTTAAGTCTGGGCGAATACCGTAAGTGATCATATTACCTCCGGTAGTTTCATCAATCTGATCTCTAAACCTGATTGACTGACCATCTGGGCTCGAATATTCGGTCCCAGTTCGAACTCGTCGTGTCATTGTATCCATTACATATGATAAAGAATCCATTGTTTGTTGGTCTGCACGAGTTTTTTGAAGAGTACTATAAATTGTTAGTAATGATCCAATACCGATAGTAATAATAATTGCAAAGATAGATACCGAAACCATCACTTCCATTAAAGTGAATCCATTATGACTTTTATTAAATTGAACGGTAGTCTTTTTCATAAAATTAGTTACGGTGTTACATTGTCCGAATTATCAGCTTGAACACTCACTTGTCCTATTTTGGAAATAGTCACAAATCGTGAGATCTTTCTATCTGCAGATGTTATTTTTATACGCACAACACCTGAGCCTTGAACTGATCCAGAAGGGTCACTAAATGTTGCTCCAGTAGTATAACGCCTGAAGGTTATTCCTAAAGGTTGCAGGCCAAGTGATGTAAGCACTCCTGACATATTAGATCCATATAAGATATCAACAATTCGATCTGGTGTTTGAATCGAAACAGTATCGATTAATTCAGATGGAATAATATTTGGTGAGTATGTTCCAGACCCATCATAATCTTGAAATAAAATAAATTGAGCTGCATAGGTTCCCGTATCGCCATCAATAGGAAAATATATTCCGCGAGGAATTTCATTTTGCGGGTCGTCTGATGAAGAAATTGAGGCACCGGCCGATGTTTGGATTTGTCTAACGGATAGTGCAATATCCTGAGCAAGATTATCTAAAGTAATCCTTGAACGAAAACCAGTAAAATTAAATAAAACTACACCAACCATAACAGCGAAAATTGCCATAATGACAATGAATTCTACTAAAGTAAATCCATTATCATTTCGTGATAATACATTCAATTTAGATGTGTTTATATACCCTTGCGAATATTTTTTAAGTTGATGTATAGTAATATTCATAATATTAAATAGTTATCTATATTATATCATACAAAAAGCGAAGCAATCAAGGAAAATATATTCCAAGAAAATACTACTGTTATGAACCATGAGATAATAAGGAATGGTGCAAATGGGATCCTCGTAGTTCGTAATGATTGATATGTACTACCTTTTAAAAGCTTATAAACTATGAATACAAGTGCAAATAATGCCCCAAGATAGAACGCAGATAATACAGCACTGAATCCTGTTACAATTCCAAGATACAACCCCATCCAAGCGATAAGTTCAATATCTGCAAAACCCATCCATTTTCCTCGTGAAATGAAAAAAAGAAATAAAAATGGTACTGCAATCATTATCCCTAAAATGTGCGGAATGAAGCTTGGTAGATAGAAACCTAGCATTACATTATATGAAACCAAAAAAATGACAGTGGAGACTACTAAACCTAAAAACCAGCCAAATGGAACAAGTCGAGTCTTGGCATCATGTACAGAAATAATAATTCCAAATGATACGATCGAAAGGAAAGAAATTACCGATATAGAAGAAAGGATTATATTTCCAGGCGTAACTATATTTATAAATAAATATAACGAAGAAAGGTAAAATAAAACAGCAGTTAGTAACTCTATTGCAGCATATTGCCATGAAATAGATTGTTTGCAATTTCTACACTTTCCAAATTGGACTATATAACTAATTACAGGTATTAATTCGTACCATCTCAATTGATTGTGACATTTAAGACACTGAGATCGCCCTTGTAGTGTCATTTTCTTGTGACGCAAAATAACTACATTCAAAAAACTTCCGACTAGTAGTCCAAATATCGCGAACAATATTGTTATTAGTGTAAATCCTATTACCATATATATTATTTGTAAATATCAAACATCTTAGTATTACTTTGTCCTAGAATTGGTAGACTGCGAACAGAACCGTCGGTACATATTTGATCTTGAATGGAGTCAACATTCGAGTCTCCTACTGCTACTGTTCCATCAATATCAGTTTTCAATTCTACGCCTAGATGAAAACCATCGCAGTGATCCATATTATTTATATCATAAGAAAGTGGTGTATAGTAAAAGCCATAAGCAGGGTCATTGAAGTGATATCTTTCAATATTAGGGATAAAATTACTTAATGTATTAGTTCCTAATGCATCACATTGCTGATTTGGATCAATTTCTGGTGGATATACTCCACAGACCTGTTTGTACTGCTCTAATCCTAATGCCGCTGTTTTTAAGTCTGTAATTTTTTTCTCATCAATTGATTTTTCGCGTGAAGATGTAAG
>DAOLZR010000016.1:0-7946 GCA_035426405.1 Minisyncoccota bacterium
TGAAACTGGTGAGTATGTAGAGCGAGCAGAGAAGAACTAAGCGCAATTTATTGCGCTTTTCTTATGCTATACTATCTTTATATGAAATTAAAAATCTTGGGAGGTTTTGCAATAATATGTCTAATCACCGGCACATATTTTCTTATAAAAAAGAATCAGTCAATAACTGTTCCAACCTCAGAAATATCACAGAATAAAGATGTAAATAATAATCCGAATTTAGTTCCCACCACAGATAGTATTGCAACAGTGACTACAAATAAAATACCTGAGCTTACTACTTCTAATGAATTGAAAGCGGGATCTTTTCTTGAAACAAACGGAATAAAAATTCTTAGCCCAAAAACAGGTGATGAATTTACAGCAGGTTCATCCATTACAATAAAATATCAAATCTTGAAACCGGTAAAATACGGATCCATTTTAATAAACTGTAATAATACAAATGGAATCGCAGCGGTTATTGACGAAAGTGTGAGTATTGGGACATATTCTAAAACATGTGTGTTACCGGATCAAATTGGGTTATTGCGGTTTGCAGTTAATGAAATGGATCCTAGTAATCCTGACAAGTTACAAAGTATGTTTGGAACATTGAACTTAACAGCTCCTAATAATAAGGTTATTCGTTTAGAAGTCGGCGATAATAATCAAATTGAAGCGATTAAGTATGGAGAAGATCCTGGACCGCTCTATCTTTCACAGATAAAAACACTACCTACATCTGTATATGTGAAAGCAGTTTTTGAAGATGGAAAACAAATGTTTATTAGTGCAAATGACAAAAATCTTTCATTCAAGATTGAAGATATTACAGTTGCATCACTATCAAGTACAATTACATCAACACAAAGTTTCCAAGTTATTGGAATGAAACCTGAAGGAAAGACTGACATAGCTGTTTCTTATAAGGGAATCACTAGAAAAATAGAAGCACTCACTCCTGCGTGTGACATAACTATGCCATGTTATTAGTTAGTTTTCAGACTAATTTTCTGTTATATTTATAAAGTATGTCAAACAAAATTCTTATATCTACTTTTATTATAATAGCGATTGGCTTTGGCGGTTTTATTATATATGATAGATTCCTTTCTCATCAAAAAATAAATCAAGAAGAATCTATTATAAAGGCTGATAGTTCAAATGATAAAGTTATAAATACTCCTCTATTAGGAAGTGAAACAAAAGAAAATCCAAAAGAGGTAAGTACTATTAAAAACGAAACAGTTTCAGTGGGTCAATTTGATAAAACTTATAAGAATACAAAAATCGGATACCAGTTCAATTATGATAGTAAATTTTACACTGGAGTATTTATGGATATGGACATGAATGCAGATCTTCCTGAAGAATTAAGAAACGAGCTTCAGTCGAATCCAGATTATAGTGGTTTCCTTAAAACTGGAATGGTTTTCATTTCTTCAAGTCCATTGCCCGATTTTAAAGATCCGGCTGCAGTAGAAAAAAGTGGTTTCGATGAAAGTAAGTTAGCCGGAGCAATTACTATATATAAGAATTATTTAGATTATAAAAAAGATATTCCACCAGGATCTAAAAAGATTAATAGTTATTCATTGCGTGGATATTCCTGTGAGGAATATGAAGTACTGGATAAGTCTCAGATGTCTATTCAGGGTGAGTGTGTGTTAGGTAATAATCATTACTCATATTATTACTTCAAAAAAGACGGGATTCCTTTTGATTCAAGGTCTATTATTCTTTTCCAATATTAAACAAAAAACCGCAATGCGGTTTTTTGTTTAATTATTCCTCTGGCTCAGAACCTTCGTCAGATTCAGAAGTCGAAGCGGTAAATGACAATCCGTCGTTTTTAATGCGGTTTGTAATTTCCTTGAAGATCTTATCTTTAATTGTTTTTCCTTCTTTTGATCGAAGGAATTGACGAGTTGCATCATATCCTCGGCCCAATGGAAGTTTTTCTTCCTTTCCATCTTTATCTTTTGAAATATAACTAAAGCTTGCTCCAGATTTTCCAACGATTCCGAACTTCTCGCCAAGGGCAAGCATTTCGCCTTCCATCGAAATACCTTCGTTATAGATGATATCGAATTCTGTTACCTTGAATGGTGCGGCAACTTTGTTTTTAACCACTTTAACTTTTGTTCGAGCTCCCACAACTTCTTCACCTTTTTTAATCTGTGCAGTTCGGCGAATATCCAAACGAACTGATGAATAGAATTTCAAAGCCTTTCCACCCGGTGTCGTTTCAGGGTTTCCAAACATCACACCAATTTGCATTCGGATTTGGTTGATAAAGATAATTACAGTCTTACTCTTGTGAGCAATAGCAGTTAATTTTCGAAGAGCTTGAGACATTAAACGAGCTTGCTTTCCAACATGGTGTGCACCCATATCTCCTTCGATTTCATCTTTAGGAGTAAGAGCTGCTACCGAGTCGATCACAACAACATCAATCTTTCCAGATCGTACCAATGCTTCTGTAATTTCAAGAGCTTGTTCACCTGTATCGGGTTGTGAAATCAACAAGTCGTCAATTTTTACACCCAATTTCTTTGAATATTCTGGATCCATTGCATGTTCTGCATCGATGAATGCACAAATTCCTCCAGCTTTTTGAGCCTCCGCGATTACATGTAATGTTAGCGTCGTCTTTCCAGATGATTCTGGTCCAAAAATCTCGATGATTCGTCCGCGGGGAAGTCCTCCGATTCCAAGCGCTGCATCAAGTCCGATTGATCCTGTTGAAACAACTTCAATATCGACTTTCGGTGTTTCGCCCAATTTCATAATAGCGCCTTCACCAAACTTCGTCTGAATCATTTTCAGTGTACTGTCCAAATCTCCACCATTTTCTTTTTTAGCTTTTGTTACTTTTTTTGGCATATGGCTTTATTATATCATACTTACGAAACGCGCAAACTTTCTTGTTTTTTATAAAAATATCATCCAAAAAACCCTTCTAAAAGGGTTTTTTGATTAGTTCTGACTTGGTAGACTTGATAGTGCAAATGTTCCTGTTTCAAGTTCTTTCAAAAGGAATGCATAGCTTTGTTTTTTTGTATGTCCAATCTTATCAACTGTATCCAAGGTAATCGTATTGTATCCTGGGTGCAATAATACAGTTCGTTCAAATGTTCCAGTAGGGGATAGTAATATCGGACTACCATTAATACTTAGCTTTTTTGTATCATGTGCAGATCCAGACAATGCAATAATTGGTTGAGACACTTCCGAGTCATGGGGAATATTCAATGTGATTTCAGAGCCTCGAATAATAGGAATTATTCGACTGGCAACAAAAACACCAACTAACGCAACTAATATTGCAGATCCGATAAACCAAATACTTTTTACCTTTTTCTGTTTGGACATATAAACAAGATTAGCTATTACATAATAAAAGTTTGCACATAATAAGTGGAGAGCCGCACATTTGATAGTAGTATACTCCTATTCCTCTTCTTCATCAAATGAATCTGTGGATATCTCGGAAGTCGGTGCAAAAGATGCATGATCAGTAGTATTTAAGATCTCGCGAGGGCGCGCTCCATCAGCTGGGCCGACGATACCTCGTTCTTCTAAAATATCAATCAAACGAGCTGCTCGGGAATATCCAACTTTTAATCTGCGTTGCAAGTAACTGGTGCTCGCTTTTCCAGCGTCAATGACTGCGCGTTTCGCATCCTCGTAGAGTGGGTCATCGTTATCGCCGTCATCATCAAAGTCTACACCTACAATTGATTTCTCGTCCTCTAATGTCTCACTCATAATAATATGATCTGACAATCGAGGATTCTTTTTCTTGATAAATGCAACAACATTCTTGATCTCGTCCTCGGGAAGGTTGGCTCCCTGCATTCGTTCTGGTTTTGACATGTCAGAACCTTGATACAACATGTCTCCGCGACCAAGCAAGCTTTCCGCACCTGGTGCATCCAAAATAGTTCGTGAATCGATTTGTGATGCTACTTGAAGAGCTAATCGTGATGGAATGTTTGCCTTGATCAAACCAGTAATAACATTTACTGATGGTCGCTGAGTCGATAGGATTAAATGAATTCCAGTCGCTCGGGACATTTGTGCCAATCGTACGATTGCAGACTCCAGCTCTCGTGGGTATGCCTGCATGATGTCTGCTAACTCGTCGATAATGATAACGATATATGGCATCTTTTCTGGTAATGATTCATTATCTTTGTGCTTTCCAGAATACGCAGGATACACAATATTTTCGTGATACGATTTTATGTCGCGCACTTTATGACTTTCCAATAAATCATAGCGTCGTTCCATTTCTTTCGCTGCCCATTTTAATGCAAGGACTGCCTTTTTTGGTTCCTTGATAACAGGAGTCAGCAAGTGGGGAATGTCATTATATAGTGTAAGTTCCACTCGCTTTGGATCAACCATGATCAATCGTACTTCGTCTGGTGTGTTTCTATATAATAATGACATGATCAAGTTGTGAACCACAACCGATTTTCCAGAACCTGTTGTACCTGCAATCAAGAGGTGAGGCATTTTCCCGATATTGGCAAAATATGATTTTCCAGTAACTCCTTTTCCAAGTGCTACTAATAATCGCTCTGATGAACTTTGGAATTCATCACTTTCAAGCAAACTTCCAAGTCCAACAACTGATTTACTGATGTTTGGAATTTCGATTCCCACTAATGATTTTCCTGGAATTGGTGCTTCGATACGCAAGGGATGTGCAGCAAGTGATAATGCAAGATCTTGTTTTAATGCTGTGATCCGCGCAAGTTTTACACCTTGTGCAGGCTTCATGGCATAGCGGGTTACGGTTGGTCCCACAGAAACTTCATCCATTTCTACATCGATACCGAAATTCGCAAGTGTTTGTTTAATAACATTCCCTTGGGCACGAATATCTCCAACCGATGATTTTCCTGCAGTTTTTGATAACAGTGATAAAGGTGGTAATACATAGTCATCAGAGAAACTGATGGCTTCGATTGAAAAATCTTCTTCTTTTTTCTCGACAACTTCTTTCTTGCTTGTTTTTGCTTCAGCGTCTTTTAACGATGACTCAAACATGTCCTTTTCAGGGACAATTGGTTTCTTTGGCTCCTCGACCTCTTCCTCAAAGACATCTTCTTCATAATATTCTTCGTATTCATCTGTCCCTGATTCAAATAACCCGTTTAACCACTCTAATATATTGAAAGACGATCTAAACAAAACTAATGTCCCTATAACTATTCCTAATAACAAAACGACAATTCCGCCAATTCTTGAAAATAGCGATGTTGCTACACTACCTATTCCTGTCCCTAATAATCCGCCTAATTCCAAAGAGGGAACCAATAATTCCAGTAATCCAGTAACGGACATTACAATCAGTAGTCCAACAACCGAATCTATTATTTTAGGGGTTAGTTTTTCCGGGAATAAAATAGAAAGCGAAGTGTAGAAAATGACAAATGGCAGTAATACCCCTGCGTATCCAAATAATCCTAATGCGACAGTGCGGTATAAAAATGTTCCGACAGAACCACCTGATGTAACCATTCCTAGGAACATTAATAGTCCAATTATAAAGACAACCGAAAAGCCAATTATTTTTTTGAAAATGGGGGAATGATCGGATTCTGTGTATACCTCTGTCTTTTTAGAATCCTTTCGCCCTGGATTGTTTGGTGATTTTTTTGCCATATAAAATATCTGTTTAATAAGCTTAGTATATCACGGTTTCACAGATCGTATTCATGATGTCTTACTAGGGTTTCCAGGTGTCGCTTTTCCGGTTTATTTTGGTAATAAGTAATAAGTTATGTCTGCAATAAAAACAGGTATTGTCTTTGACATTTTAAAGAATGTCAGTATACTATCGGACATGACTACATTAGATTCTGCAATGTCTGGAACACAGAAACCCTCAGTGATTCCAGTGATCCAGGAGACTCTGAAAACACTCTCGGGACGGATGGGTAAAATTGCACAGGCAATTGCCTTAATTACTACCGTTGTCCGTGACCCCTACCAACTATCAAATCATTTAATGCGATATGCGACACAAACATTATCTGATACCTACCAGCTGGAATATGCTCCGGAAATGGTAACAACAGCAGATGTTACACGCCTTTCAATAGGGTTACGACATATCATCGATTCATCTGAATTATGTCATACAGCAGGACTTATGTCTGATATGAATTATCAAATTTTATTGAATGAATTGCGCCAAGTAGAACAATTTATCAATGAAAAATTAAATGCCTACTGTATTGGACAGGTAACCTACCCATTACGCGTTCCTGAAATCGAAAACAATATCGCTGGAGCTGCTCAGCCAACGCTGGAACATTTATTTTCAACAGATACTATTGCTGATAAAAAATTAGTCACACCTGAAATTTCAACTACAAAGCAATTATCAGAGACATCTCATATTTCGTCAGTTCCCGTAGTGCAGATAGAAAAGATAAACAAGGACATTCAGCCGGTCCTAAGCACACTAAAGCCATTTATTAAGCCAGTTCAAAAAGTTCAGGAAGATTCACGGATACCTTCTATGGTTCCAACAAAACAGTTTTCAGGAGAAGACAAGAAAGAACGGCGAGATGCAATTATGAAGACAATTAGGTCTAAGGGACAGGTCACTATAAAAGACATATCTGAAAATATCCGTGGATGCAGTGAAAAGACAATCCAACGCGATCTACAAGAACTAATCCAGCATGGTGTTTTAATCCGAGAGGGTGAAAAACGATGGGCGGTCTATAAATTAGCTATGAAAAATGTATAGGGGCTGATTATGTAATATTTAGGGCTCTGAATCGTTATTACTACTAGGAACGCCTATGATTGTCTGGAATCAGTGATGATTACACATGATTTGGGTTCCGGGGTAATAAAGGACAAACTTGGTACTATATGATGTCTGTTATAGATATCTTGCAATAATTTGCTGGATTAACTTGTAACTATATGACTGTATTACCATTTCCGTGCTATACTTTTCCGTATATTCGCAGGTTGTCTCGAAACTTGTCGAAAACGCGCGCGGTACTAATCGTCCTCAAAACAGGGTTAGTGCCGCGAGCGAGTATGCCGCTTGAATAATAATAAAAGGTCTCGACTTTTTACATTGTTCTGAACACGTCGACGTCGAATGTGTTCGCATACGGATCTCCATAGGTTTGAATCTATCGGGCAGTGAAATTTCCTGCCGGATGCAAATCCATGGGAATTAAAATTATAATTTTAGTTAATAAAACAACTCATATGAAAAAAATCATGATTTCAACAGTTGCAGCATTTGCTTTCCTTGCTATCGCGGGAACAGTATCTGCAGTAAATGCAACTGAAATCTATAGTTCTTCAACTGGATTCCTAAAAGTAGGATCTGGAATGGGAGCTAAAGCTTACCAAAATGTAAATGTTAAGGCTGCTCAAACAGCTCTTAATACTTGCGTTCCTGGTTCAAACCTTGTAGTTGATGGAAAATTTGGTCCATTAACAACAGGAGTATTTAAAGCTTTCCAAGCTTCAAAAGGAATCAAGGTTGACGGAATCATCGGTTCTGACACAGCTGCTAAATTGGCTGCATGCTCAGGATCAATGGTTATCGATAACGGTTCAACAGTTATGTCTGGTACAGAAGGATACCTTTCAAACGATGTTAAATTAGGAGCTTACAACAGTACTAAAGTAATGGAAGGAGATCGAGACAAAGTTGTATTTGGTTTTGAAGTTCTTGCAAAAGATGCTGACCAAAAAATTGACGGTCTTTCAATCGCCCTTACTAACTCAAACGGAGCTTCAAGTAAAAAAATTACTCGATACGCTTCTGAAATCTCAGTATGGTTGGATGGAAAAGAAATTGGACGAAAGTCAGTTTCTAACTACTCATCTGATTCATCTGATGTTTACACATACCGATTTACAGGTATGACAGGAGTTATCAAGCAAAACATGAAAGGACAAGTAGTTAT
>DAOLZR010000016.1:8046-9129 GCA_035426405.1 Minisyncoccota bacterium
GGAGTTTCATCAGATCAGAAATTCAAAGTTACAACTGCATCTACAAACCCTGTAGCTCAGTCTGTACAAGTTTCAAACACATCTGATACTCCTGACAAACTATTACTTGCTTTCGATGCTAAAGCTGAAAACGCAGGTATGATTGTTCAAAAAGTTCCAGCAATTGTTACAACAACAATTGGACTAGCTGACGGAGTTGCTCCTAACCCAGAAGCAATCGTTAAAACATTGAAATTGTATGCAAACGGAACATTGCTTGCTACAGAATCAATTCCTTCAGGAGTTTCAACTCAAACTGTTACTTTTGGAAACATCTCAAAATTGAACTATGTAATTGCATCAAACGCAACTGCTAAGTTCGAAATCCGAGCTGACCTTAACGACATTGAGAACACCGGAATCGTTTCAACTGACTTCGACAACGGAGACAAAGTTGCAGTTTCTGTAAACTCTGGAACTATGACTGTTGAATTGGACAATGTAAACAAAGATACTGTTTCTAATGTTACTGGATCATCAACTGGTGAAAACCAAGATCTACGAGCAGAAGGAATGTTGGTAACTATGGGTGCCATGTCAACATCAGCTACTTCAAACGACGCTGGTGCAATCATCAACCGAACTATCTCAATCCCTGTTACAATCAAAGCTCTTGATTCAACAGTATATGTAGACAATGCAATTCAAAACGCAGCTACAGTTTCTGGAACAAATGCACTTTCATTTGTATTCGAAGACTCAGCAGGTGCAGCATTTACAATTGTTAACTCAGCTACATTTACTTCATCAAACGCTCCGGTAGAAGGAAACGGATACCGAGTTGATTCAGGTACAGAACGATCATTCATGATTACAATCATCGCAAATGGTGCTGCTCTTGATACACAGGCTCAATACCGAGTTCAGTTAACACAAGGACAAAGTTGGACAAACGCTGCTCTTACAACAGGATCAGCAATCCAAGACCTTTCACCAGTTAACTCATACGAATCATCATACTTCTCACTTAACCTTAACTAATGTTCAGGTTCTAGTCTAAGTAACTAGTTCGATAAAAAAACCACGAAAGTGGTTTTTTTATAT
>DAOLZR010000017.1:0-8595 GCA_035426405.1 Minisyncoccota bacterium
AGTCCAGGTTTTTGCAACACCAATCGCGCAAATGCAACCAATCCTTTCTGCCCTTCTGACAATGCTCCAATTTTTGTTCGCACAATTTCACCAGTGATTAAAAATCCTGACGCAACAGACCGCATGAATTCCTCGTCCAGTTTTGCACCAGTTGAAGTAAGTGCCTCAGCAAGCGATTCATATACAGTGTGATCAAAATTCAATGTCGAGAAATCTTGTCGGTAATATCCAACGCGAACTCCTTCATGAATCGTAACACCTTCTGTTTCACCTTTTGCAAGTGTTTCAAGTAGTGTTGATTTTCCAATTCCATTGGGACCTTTCAACTGTAAGTGATTGTTCCGTTTTAACACAACGCTCGCTTTCTTTGAAACAATCTTATGATTTTTCATGATCGTAAAATTGTTGATCGTAATTACGGGTCCAATTAAATCGTCTTGTACCGGAATTTCAAATTTACGAATTGTTTTGTCTTCACGACGAACATCTACAATCTCTTCCTCCAATTCTTCTGCTTTTTCACGCATCTGTTTTGCAACCAAACGCATTTGACCTCCTTTGAATGCGAATTTGTTTGCCTTTTCTTTTTTCGCAAGAATCTCTTTTTGTAGTAGCGCGTTTTTTCGGTTTTCAGCTTCTACTCGTGCAGTGATTTGTTTTACTACATCGTAATAATTTCCGACATACTGTTCAACTTTTTTTGAAAATACATCCAAATATAATACGCCGTCAGTAAACGAATTCAAAAATTCCGCATCATGGGAAATTACCATCACCGTGTTTGGATAAGACTTAATAAAATCTTTCAAGTGTTCAATTCCTGCATGATCTAAATTGTTTGTCGGCTCGTCGAGTAGTAGTAGATCTGGATCTTGAATCAATGCTGAAGCAAGAAGCAATCGTGCTTGCTGCCCACCAGAAAACGATTTCATGATTCTATCGTGAACTTTTTCATGTCCAATCAAATGAACTACTTCTAATACCTCGTCAATTTTCGGATCGATATCATACACAGGTTTATCAAAACATTTCTGGAAAAATTCCCGAACTGTCAGATCCAGCTGATCACGAGGAATAACCTGACGACTAATAGCCACACGAACGCCGCGAACAATATTAATCTTTCCGTCTTCTGGTTGTAGCGTTCCTGTTAATAGTCCAAATAATGTTGATTTTCCAGCTCCGTTTTGTCCCATTAAGGTAATTTTAAGTCCTCGGCGGATCGCAAAACTAACCTCTTTCAAGATTGGTTTGTTTGCTCCATATTCAAATGATACTTCTTCAAATCGTGCGATAATCTCGTCTTTTGCCATAATGCATGGACTGTACCTTATTTTCGATAAATTGGAAAGAAGGATGGTAATCATATTAATGATGAATTGTATGAAAGTATACAAAATCACGAGATAAAATATTTATGATAATTGAGAATTCAAAATATCTATTGCGAATTCTAATTGGTATTTTATACTGATTTGCATATGCACTTATTGTTGATCGACGATGATTCATCTGTTCGAGAAGATGTACTATCTTATTTCAAAAAAGAATCAATTTCGATCGACTCAACACCGTGTGGTGAGCATGGATCATTTCTGGGAACAGCAAAGAACTATGATTTAATTATCCTTGAACAAGAGTTACCGAAAAAGAAAGGCTCAGATATTTGTAAATACTTGCGCACACAAGGTAAAACAATTCCGATTATGATGATTACTGCATTATCTTCATTAAATGATAAGTTAGCTGCATTTAATGCAGGAGTTGATGATTATCTGACAAAACCATTTCAAATCGAGGAATTACATGCACGAGTCAAAGCACTATTACGCAGACCTCGTGAACTGTGTCCAACTGTAATTAGTATTGGCGGAGTTACTATTGATATCGATCGACATACCATTACCTGTAAACGAAAGAAAGTCTATCTAACCAAAAAGGAATTCTGTTTACTAGAGTTTATGGCACGAAATAAAGGTTTGGTTGTATCACGAGAAAAGCTCTTGGACCATGTTTGGGACGGCGGAAGTCATGTATCGTCCAATACTATTGAAATGCACATTTTAAGTTTACGAAAAAAACTTGGACCGGAAGGAAGAAAAATAATACAAACTATTCCTGCCTGTGGATATAAACTTGAATCACCTCGACATCCAATGATGTACTAAAAAACACTGCACAGTGTTTTTTAGTACATCATTTATAGTTTTAATGTTCGTCCCAAGAAACAATCTTTGCATCATACCAACCATTAAGTTGTTCCTCAATGTATTTCAATGAGAGAGGACTATCTTCGAATAACCGTTCGTGTAACCGAGCATCTCTTTTACCTCTTGGGTCAGAGATGCAAACCTCTCTTGAACACCACTCAAGACCATCTGGAAATTGAGAGTCTACAGAATTATTAATCATGACTCGTTGCAAACTGATATGCAAATCAACCGTTTCTTCCGGCTTAATAATAGTATTTAAAATCGTTCCAAAATCTGTTATGTTGTTGCTATCTCTTTCTCCAAACAGTTCAGAAACTAGTGATTCAACTTCTTCCTTTGAAGAACCTCCGGGTAGCTGGAGAATCTCTCGACCTTCGTGGAAACTTTTCTTAAGTAATAAACGGTCTCCTTTCATAGCTATAAGCAGCCAAACAGATCTTTCTTTGTGCGTATTCATGTAATTACTATAACATGCTTCAAAAAGAAAAACCCGAAATGCTTGCGCATATTCGGATTAATCTTTTTGGGGGACTATCGGGAATCGAACCCGAATTGCGGGATCCACAAACCCGAGTGTTAACCGTTACACCATAGTCCCCATATCGTAAACAAAAGTCCCGAAATAATTGAAAATCGAGACTTCCGCTCATGTGTTGATACACAACTTGTCGAGATGCAGGGATTCGAACCCTGAGTCACCTGCTCCCAAAGCAGGCATGTTAGCCGTTACACCACATCTCGAAAACAAAAAGACTTTACCACAGTCTGGCAAAAAAATCCAGGGCACGCGTAAAAGTCTTTCTGAGAATTATATTTTATGTCGCACAAGTTTGTACTCAAATATCTGACTACCGATCACAGCAGTTAAAACAAGGAAAAGGTAGATAAGAAGAATTCCTAATACAGATATTGGAAGTGATCGAAGCGATCCAAGAATAAATGTAGAAATCCAGGATACTATTGAAACACCACCAAACGCAAACGCAAATTTACGCAAGTGATGTAGTTCATGTGGGTAATCTTGACCCTCTTCTCCAAATGAAATTTTTACCAACTTTGGGGCAACAAATAGATTGAGCATTATTCCGTTTACAATTACAACTCCAAGAATGACAACTTTTGCAACAAACTTTGTTTTTGCAAGATATTCAGCAGAAGTTGGTAAAAATAATGCAACACCTGTTAAAATTAATAACCCAAGTGCAAACCATACAACTTGTGAAAGTGTGTCTAAGATATCAGCTTCGCTTGCCGAGATTTTATAGTCTTTCAAGAATTTCATAAAAAACACATCAGTAACAATTACTGTTCCAACACCAAGAGCAGCTGCTAATGCATGCATTACAACAATTACTGTTTTATATTCAAGTAAAAATGGATAGAGACTTGAACCTAATGCTGATCCCGATGCAATTAATAATGCAACAGATGTAAGTGCTGATAGTATGCACCAAAAACACCATTGTCGAATAACCAATGTTTGTACAATTACCAAATACATTGAAAAAACTACTGCTCCAACGGAAAGTAAGAATCCAATTACATATAAATAATCCGGTAAACTTCCTGCAAATACAATAAATATTCCATAGAGTGCTGCAATGAATCCATAATACGCAACACCTAAGTTTGTAATGTCGATTCCAAGAAATTTACTGTATGTAGAATACACAACAGATTCACAATCAGATCCGATTGGGCAAACCAGCGGCTGTCCTACTTTTTTCTTGTGGCGGATCATTGACGCGATCATAAAGCCAATTAAAGCAATAATTATTGTAACAATATAAGAAATCATATGATTTTAGTATATCACCAAGTCGATAAATCCTCAATTTATATATAAAAACCTCTTCGAAAAGAGGTTTTTATATGATTTCGTTAATTTTTGCTGCAACGATGAAATCGTTTTCGGATAATCCGCCGATAGAATGAGTCCACATATCTAATTCGATTCTATTATACCAAATACTAATGTCTGGATGATGACCTGCCTTTTCTGCAATCTCGGCAACTTGATTAATCCATTTGATTGCAGTTACAAAGTCTGGGAATAATTTTTCTAACTTAATATGAGTACACGCATCGTTTATATTCCATCCAATTAATGATTCGGCATATTCGCTAAATAATTCTGCAGATTGTTCGCATGACAACGGTTCGATTGAACTGTCTTCGCATGGTACGCACTTTTTTTCAGAGAGTTTCATACTATAAAATAATTTAAATGATTAATCTTTCCATTGAATCTTCTTTTGTTCGCGCACATCACATGTCTGAGCAACGAATGCTACACGACCAGAACCTGCTGCGTAGGCACCATAACGAACTGGATTTTTGTCTGCATAATCTTGATGATAATCTTCTGCATTATAAAATGTCGGAAGCGCAAGTACATCGACTGCAATGCTTGAATCAAACAACCCGCTTTCATCAAGTTCATGTATTAAAGATTCTGCGATTGCCTGCTCTGTTTCATCTACATAGTACATCGCGGTTTTATATGCTTCGCCTCGATCGTGAAATTGTCCGCCAGAATCGGTTGGGTCAATATGGTCAAGGAAAAACTGGCACAATTTTTTATAAGACACTTGTTTAGGATCATATGTTACAATAACAGCTTCGCGATAACCAGCATGATTTTCATAACTTGGTGGCGTAGATGATTCAGGACCAACATATCCTGACACAACAGAAATAACACCGGGAACGGCTTTTAAATCATGCTCTACACACCAGAAACATCCGCCTGCAAATACTGCTGTATTCATATGTGTAGTATACCAGAGCGAGTGTAATTGCAGTAATTATCAATTAGCTCTATACTTGTTATATTATTCAATAATATTTAACACTATGGAACAACGGGAACAAAAAACAATTACATTTTCAATTAAGAAATTATTAAAGTGGGTTGTTGGTTTAGCTATTATTATAGTAGTCGCACTATTTATTGTGCGCTCACTTAACAACGCTCGATCGATTGGTATCGGAGACTCTATATCAAGTGATATTACAGCAGTTGATTATGGTGGTGGATCTGCGCCTTCAGCAAATCCAATGGGTAGCGGTTCGTTTTCTCGAGGAATGCAGTTTCCACAAATATTCAATCAGAGTAATAACTCTATTGCAGATACGCGTGAATTCATGAAAGTGAATTATTCAGGAACTATAAAGACGCGTGATGTAACCGATGTAGCGCGCGATGTACGAGGAATCGTTCGCGATATGGATGGCCGTATTGATAGTGAAACTGTAAACGAGAAATATGGGTATGTAAGCTTTGTGATTCCAAAATCAAAATTGGACGATTTCCGAGACGAGATTGAATCAATAACTCATAAAAAACTTTATACTGAAAATACATCTTCTCAGAACTTGTTAAATCAGAAACAAAACATCGAGCAGAACCTAAACCTAACGAACAAGTCATTATCAGACCTGCAGTCAGAAAAAACTAAAGCTGAAGCTGCTCATAACAAATCTCTTGCTTCATTGCAGGCTCAATTGAAAGGTCTTACAACATCAGCAGAAACCATGCGCGCCAAGCTCGACGCCATGCCTGCAGCAGAAGAAGGCTCACCAGAACAAGCGCAGGCAAGAATGACACAAGAAAGCTACATTAATTTTTCAAACCAAGTAGCCGAGCTAAAAAATAAAATCGCGCAAGAAAATAGAGTGTTTGCTGAAAACAAGAAAAGTTTTGATTCTGCAATCGGGCAGTTTAATAATCAACTTGGCGAAATTAAAAAAGATGATAAAGCATTTGCTGAAAATATCGAAACGGTTAATGGATCAGTTTCAATGCAATGGGTAAGCCTGTGGCAATTGGCAAAAGTATTTTCACCAATTCATCCAATCATTATTATTCTATTGCTCGCAATTATTGTTTGGTATATCTTGAAAAAATTAAGAGTTGTTCCATTGATAGTTGTTAGGTGGTAAACAAAAAACCAGACTTAGAAGTCTGGTTTTTTGTTTGGTGCGCGGAAGAGGACTTGAACCTCCACGGCCGTGAAGCCACTACCACCTCAAGGTAGCTTGTCTACCAGTTTCAACACCCGCGCAATAGTTTCGAGTATACGGATTTGTGGTTTTTATTCAAGCTACTTATGAAAAAATAAAAAACCGCCAATGGCGATTGATTATTCTGCGTCTTTTGACTCAGTTGTTTCTGCTGTCTCAACAACTTCAGGAGCTGCTTCAACAATTTCAGTTGGAACCTCTACGATCTCTTCTTCCATCATTTCATCTGTTGGAACAACTAGATCATTTGAAGAAACAAAGAAATCTGTAAAGTTTCGCATTTTTCGTCGAATTGCTTTGGTTACCTTGTCTCGGATAAAGTAAAGTTTTGATCGGCGAACTTTTGCTCGTCGGATCACTTCGATTTTATCGATACTTGGAGAGTAGAGAGGAAAGATTCGCTCTACACCTACACCGTGAGAAATTTTGCGAACGGTGAATGTCGCACCTGCTTCTGTTCCGTGTTTGCGAGCAATCACGAGACCTTCGAACATCTGGATTCGGGTTTTACCCTTTTCCTCGATCTTCACATGGATACGAACGGTATCACCTGTTCGTAGATCCATCTCCTTGCGTACTGCAAGGGCTGCAGGAATGAATTGTGTATTGGTTATTTGTGCCATACGATTGTAATTAAATAGTAACCCAAGGACATTAGCACGAAACGCGGGATTAATCAAGAGGCGGAAACTAAACTGAACTCCTTTGGCATAGGCGCTTCAAAAGAGTATTCCTTTCCGTCTAAATCTGTAAATGTAAGCTTCCGCGCATGCAATGCTACCCGGTTAAATCCAAGCAGACCAACGCTTTTTGGCGCATATAACCCATCACCAATAATAGGGTGCTGAATTGATTTCATATGAACGCGCAGTTGATGTGTTCGCCCTGTTTCTGGGAACAGTGATACTAATGAATACCGATTCCCTTTTGTATCTGCGAATTTCTTTTGTGTTACGTATCGAGTCACTGCAGGTCGCAGCATTCCACGAGCTCCGCGACTGGTCGTCCATACACGAATATCGGTTGGGTGTCGTCCAATCGGCGTGCTTACTGTTCCACGATCATCTGCCCAGTCCAATACAATTGCCATATACTCCTTTTGAATCGTGTGATCTTGAAATTGTTTTTTCAATGATTCATGTGATGTTTGAGTCTTTGCAATGACCATGACACCAGATGTTTCGCGATCCAGTCGATGTACTATTCCGGGTCGATCAAGGATCAGTTTCTCGCCCTTGTGATCAATAACCAATGCTTCGCCTACTCCTTTTATAGTAGGGTGTGTTTCCAAAATCCAATCGATCAATGTTTCACCCTCTCGGCGACCATCTGGATGTACAACAAGACCCGATGGTTTATTAATAACCAACACATTGTCATTTTCAAATATAATTGTTGGTGTAAGTGGACTCATAACAACAGTATGCATAATCCAACGACAATGTAAAAGAAAAAGCTATTCATTTGCTGAATAGCTTTTCTACATTAAGGGAGTATTTAATTAAATAATGGAACCATTTTAGTTGCAATTCCAAATCGCATCATGTGTTCAAAGTTAAGAATCTCTTTTTGATTATTTAGATAAACAACTTGCTGTTGCGATAAATGAGTTCTTTCGATAAAGAAATCTATCGCTGCTTGTTGTTTTTCTTCAAGCTCTCTAATTGAAACAATCTGATCTTTTGACGGAACTGGTAAGTGAACTGTTGCCGTACTATTAATATCAACATGTCGTTCATGCATATTAATTGCAAATATTAATGCCGCAGAATCTGCGATGACTATTTCAGAAATGAACTTACAGTTATAATTCTGAACTATGTCGTGTACTAAGCCACTCATATTTACCATGCTACCCGTATTTCCTCCATGGGATGTAATACGAATATATATCTCGGACAGCTCTTTAATACCTGTAATACTTGTTTTAAAATAATTTTCCATTTCTTCATTAAATCTCCCATTTAATTGAATGTACTTTTTAGTTGACATTTTGTTTCATTTTGTTATACTTTACCTATTATTATAATAATGTCAATACCTCAATATGATGAATGAATCAAAAATCCCAACAAGTACACCGAAAGCAAATCCATTGGAAACTAAAGATGATAATAGTTACAAATTTGACGCTGAAGGAAACCCACGGCTTCACCGCCCTATGCCAGATGGAACAGATGCATTTCTAAGTAAACAAGAATATGAAGAAACTATGGAAACATATAAAGGTTTCGATAAATAAAAAATGCAGCAGTGCATTTTTTATTATTTTCTGGTAATCTGATTTTATTGCCCCCGTAGTTCAATGGATAGAACAGGAGACTTCTAAGCTCTTGATGTAGGTTCGATTCCTGCC
>DAOLZR010000018.1:0-8375 GCA_035426405.1 Minisyncoccota bacterium
CACATAATATACAGTCAACAGATTTCAAGATTTCAACCGCACGAAATGTCATATCAGATAGGTTTCCGATTGGTGTTGCGACAATATATAGTTTTCCAAGTTCGGTTGACATATGGCTTAATGTAATATATTATAACACATAATCTATTAAATAACAATTAAATAATTATAAAATGGAATTTGAACAATTAATCAAACAGATCGAAGATGGAACACTTCCAAGAAAGGAGTTTAACCATATTGCGCACCTCAGACTTGCGCTCTACTACCTCTTTACTGAAAAAGACTTTTACAAAGCTTTAATAAAGATACGATGTAGGATAATTAACCATAATTTTATTAGTGAAAAGCAAACACTAATAAGTTCGGTCTATTCCGAAACAATAACTCAATTTTGGGTTAGAGAACTTTTTAAATTATATAATCAAAATAAGCATTTATCGCATATGGAATTAGAAAGATTCTTACTGGCAAGTGATCTGGTAAAGTTTGACTTTATTTACGGATTCTACACGAGAAAGTTACTAGAATCAGATTTTTCAAAAGCAGTTTATGTTGAGCCAAATGTAAAAGATTAGCAAAAAAAGAATATAAACTCTTTAAAAAAAGCACCACGTATAAGTCGGTGCTTTTTTATTCCCCATCTTCAAAACTTTCCGCACTTTCAAGTGACTCTAATATTTTATCAATATTTCCAGCCATAATACTTGGGATATTTGACCATGACTGTCGAATGCGGTGATCTGTTACTCGATCTTGAGGGTAGTTGTAAGTTCGTATCTTTTCAGATCGGTCACCACTTCCTACTTGGCTTTTACGATTTGCAGAATGTTTTGCTGCTTCGGTTTCATCATGGATCTGTTGAAGTTTTGCACGCAATAGGTTTAGTACGCGTTCTTTATTAGCAATCTGAGTTCGTTCTACGGTTGAGCGGAATGAAATATTAGTAGGCCTATGGATGACACGAACAGCGGATTCAACCTTGTTTACATTTTGCCCTCCTGCACCACCTGAGCGCGACATTTCAAAGTCCAAGTCTGCAGGATTTAGCTCAATCGTAAATTTTTTCTTGATCGGCATAATGGCAACAGTTGCTGTCGATGTGTGAATTCGCCCTTGCTTTTCTGTTGCAGGAATTCGTTGTACACGATGAGCACCTGTTTCGTATTGAAGCATTTTATAACAATCAATACCACGAATTTCAAACGACGCTTCTTTATAGCCTCCTAAATCATTTTCTGAAATATCAAGTCGTTTCCAGGACCATCCCATTTTTTCTGCAAACCGTTCGTACATTTCTGCGATTTGGTATGCAAACAACGATGCCTCATCCCCTCCTGCACCTGCACGAACCTCCAACACTAATTCATTAGGAAATTCTTCTTCCTCTTTTTCTTTATCTAAAATTTCCTTAATCTGTGTTTCGATCATATCTTTATTTTCCTTGATTCGATTTAAATCTTCTTGAGCCATTTCAGCGAGTGATGGATCTGATTCAGCAAGTTCTTTTGCTTCTTGTTCTTCGCGCAAAAGCCGCTCCAATTCTTGAGCGTGATAGTTTGTGCGAGGATTCTGTTTTAGTTCATTGATATCCATAAGTATGATTAGTTTAACTGATAAGTTACATAATAAAAAGCCACTCGAGAATCTCGTAATGACTTTTTATTATTTCGTAACTATTTCTTTCCAGCTCGTGAAGCACGAGTCTTGAATTTCTCAGCTCGTCCTTCTGTATCCAATTGCTTTTCTTGTCCTGTATAAAAAGGATGTGAAGTACTTGATGTTTCCACCATGTATAATGGATATTCGTTACCGTCTGTATATTTTACAGTTTCAGTAGTTGGAATTGTTGAACCAGTCAAAAACATATTGCCATTTGTTGCATCTTTAAATACTACTTGGCGGTAATTTTGTGCATGAATGTCTTTTTTCATAAGTGAAAGTAATATATCATATCTTCCCTTTTTCTGCAAGTTACCATATTTCTATTTTTAGATGTTTAAAATAAAAAACCCGGTCAAAAATGACCAGGTCTACCTAATGTAAATTCTCCCAACAGAACTACTTATATACATATATTAGTCTATTTGGCTACTTCTGTCAATTATTTACCTTCCAAGAAATCGATATCCTTCTGGAGTTTTGTAGCAATATTTAACACCGAATTTCCATAAAACTCATTTGAACCACTACATGATCGTCCTGAATAGTACTTACAAGCCGCATTTCGCTCTGCTGTGTAGGTCTGAGGTCCTGCACCATTATCTTTCAATAATAGTGATGTTCCGATGATAGCATGCTCTGGATTCCATGGATCTGCCTGACTTCCACCCGCTATTGCAGCAATTTTTGTCTTGTACATTATCCAGGTTGACGGAATAAATTGTGATGGACCCATAGCGCCTCCAAATCCACTGTACCCACTACCAGATTTAATTGGACATGAAATATTTGTTTTATAAGGATCACGACCAAGAGAACTTGTGATAGATATGAACGGTGCAACATCTCGAGATGGTTTCATTACAGTTGGAATGACTTCGCCAGTACTAATTCGTTTTCCTGCACCTGTTGTTTGGTCAGTTAAATAACACCCTCCAACATTTTTCCCAAGACTTGATTCTTGTGTCAGAATTGCAAGTATGAATGCAGGTCGTACACCTGTGCCAGCGGAAGCCTCTTTTGCATATCGATAAGCGTCACCGAATGGGATAGCACCCTGCCCACGAAGTTCGAATAATCGTGCATTAATTTGAGCTACTCGTTTTTTTCGATCAGCGATTACTGCTTCGTAGTTTTTTTCTTGACCTTTACTTACAGTAAGCATTCGTTCCTTTTCATCTTGTTTTGTTTCTACTTGTTTTTTCTGCGTTTCAAGTTGATATTTTACATCACTTTCTTGTATTTTCTTTTCTTCTAATATCTCTCGTTCTTCTGTAGTCTTATTTTTGTTACTTCGAATTGCTACGAACGAGTTTTGAATTCCTTGGTTTATAGACTGCAAATTATCTACTTCACCCAAAAAGCCAGACAATGTCTTTTTTGATAATAGCATTTCAGCAAGTGTGGAGTCGTCCATTTGGTTTTTCTTTCGTAGGATTACAGCCAATGATTCTTCTTGTTCAGATCTTTTTTCATCCAAAGTCTTAATGGTTTGATTTTTCTGAGTAATCTGTCCGCCCAATTGCTGTAGCACCTTGTTTTTTGCAACAATCTTTAATTTTGCTTGATTAATCTCTCCGGTAAGAATTGTTACATCTCGTGACAATGAAGCTGAGTTTTTCTTTTGATTATCAAGTTCCGCTTGCTTTTGATTAATTTCAGCTTGTAATTGAGCTAATTCACTTTCAAGTTGTTTTCGTTCTGCGTCAGTTACTTGCGCAAAAGAAGTTATTGGTGTTCCAATAATAATTAATATAATAAATAGCACAATTGCCGATTTAATATGTGTAAGAGCTTTCATAAGTACTTTAGTATACCAAATTTTGATCATTTTAGACAATATAGTTTTCCACATACAATAAAACCGCTTTATAAAGCGGCTTTATTGTGGTTATTCAGCTGACTCTTCGTCATCCTTCTTTCCCTTCTTTTCTACTTCGATACTTTCTAGATCGATCTCACCTGTTGATTCAACTTCTTCTTGTAGTCCACCAATTACGGCAACTACTTCATCTGCGCCAGTTTTAACTTCGATACCAGGAGCAATTTTTAAATCTTTAACATGGATTTGATCATGAATGTTTTCTAATCCTGAGATATCAACTTCAATGTTTTTTGGTAAGTCTTTTGGAAGTGCTTCAATTTCAATTTCGTGTAATGTCTTTTCAAGGATTCCAAGTCCAGATTTAACGGCTGGAGAAACACCTACGAACTCAAGTTCAACAGAAACAGTAACTTTTACTAACTTGTTTAATACAAGAAAATCTGCGTGGATAACCATGTCTGTTTTTGGATCAACTTGGAAATCGTGAATTAATACATCATGATTTTTTCCATCGATCGAAAGCGTAACAGCTGTCGAGCTTCCAGCAGCCTTCCATGCTTTTTTGAATAATTCTCGGTCAACGCCAACATGCATTGATTCTGAAATACCTGATCCATAGATAACAGCAGGAATAGTTCCAGCTGCTCGTAAGGCATCAAGAGTTATATTTTGGTCGCGTAGAGTTGCTTGTAGTTGTGTCATAATGAAGATACTATACAGATTTTTGAAAAAAATGCAAGAAAAAAGCCAGAAAACCGGCCTTTATCGCACTTCCCATCCTTTAGCTTGAAGCTTTGTTGTAATCGTGTTCATTATGTCTGTAATCTCTTGTTCTATTAATGTCCGTTCCTTTGACTGGAATACCATACGGAACGCATAAGATGTTTTTCCATCCTTGGTAAAGGTGTCGAATAATCGTGGACCTTTCATTAACAGTTCGCCTGAGTTGTCCTTGATTATAGTCGCAACTGCATCAACTGAGACACCTTCTGGTACCCAAACGGCAATATCGCGGGCAATGTACGGATATTCTGACCATGGAATGAAGTTTTTTAATTGTGACGAGATTTCTGGAATATCATACTCAGTACTTGAAATTGATAGATTATTTTCAGAAATGTATTCATCAAGTGTTTTTTCAATGATTCCCTTTTTATCTGCATAAGCAACATGGAATCTTTCGCCAGATTTTGAAAAGACTGTTCCAACTTCAAAAATTTTCATATCATCAATTTCAAGCAACTCTTTGTTCAAGCGATTCATTTCATATGATTCTTTCAATCCATCGGTTAGATTGCTACGCAGTGCAGATTTTCCTACAGCGCCTCGTGCAACCTCGTAATCACCTTTTTTAACGAATGTATAGTTCATTACCTCGTGATACCCTTTTGCAGAAATATCTGCTTTAACTACACATATTTTTGCAAATTCTGGATTAATTTCTGGATTATTTGTTAATTTCGGCAATGTTGCAGTGATATTATTATATCCATGCGCACGACCAATTTCCTCGATCATATCGTGAGGTCCTGTAATATCAATTCGTTCAAATGGAACAGCTACTGTGAACATATTCGCCTCCTGCGCAAATTCATAACCATATCGTTTTAATATATCTGAAATTTCATTACCAGAAAGTTGCGTACCCAATTGAGTGTTAATATAATCAACACTGAACTGTACATGGTTTTGCGTTACAGGGTTTGGATAGATATCAACTATTTCTTCAAATACTACATCAGGACACATTTCTATAATTAACGCAGAAAGCTCACGCATGGCAAATGATGCTTTTTCTGGTGTTAATTCGTTCTCAAATCGTTTTGCAGAGTCGGTCAAAATATTTAACCGTCGTGCAGTTTTTCGAACAGATACTGGATCAAAGTTTGCAACCTCAATAACGATATCGGTAGTATTTACATCTACCTCTGCATGTTTTCCACCTTTCACACCTGCAATTGCAAGAATATTTTTTTCATCAGAAATAACCATCTCACCAATCTGTAATGTTTTTTCCTCGTCTGAAAGAGTTGTGATTGATGATTCAGTATCAAGAGCTTTCACTACAATGTGTTCGCTCGCCAATTTCTTTATATCAAATGCATGCGTGGGTTGACCACAGTCATACATCACAATATTTGTCGCATCAACAATATTATTAATTGATCGTTGCCCGATTGATTCCAGAAATGTTTTCATCCAATCTGGACTTGGTCCAATTTTAACATTACGAATAATGCGACCCATGTATCGTCGGCATAAATTAGTTTGAACATCGATCTTTAAATTTGTAGGGATTGATATTGGAACTTTATATAAATCTGTCGCATCTTTGAATGCTAAGCCAAGTAGTCCTGCAACTTCTCGTGCGATTCCTTGATGTGACAAACAATCGTGTGCTCGGTCGGGTAATACCTTGATTTCAAAAACAGTATCATTTCCAATTTGCTCTGTTTCCTCTACCTCAAAAGCACCGAATATTATTTTCTCGGCAAGGTCTGCAGGTTTCGGTAATGGTTCTGCAATATGTGATTGTAGCCAATTATAAGAGATTTTCATGTTATTCTAATGATATTAACACAAGTCCTTTTCCACGAATTTCTTCTTCAGTCCAATGTAGTTCATCAATTTTGAAGGGCCGAACATATGTAATTTTCTTTTCAATTTCACGCCCTGTAAACGACTGAGATGATTCGCTCCATTCTTTCAAGTGTAATATATCTCCTTCACTATATTCGGTATCATTCAGTCGCAGCTCATACTTTTTCTTTCCTGAAAGAAGTGCTTCAAAATACTCTGGATTAATTTTTTTAATAATTGTTTTCATAATAATTTTTTTGTTTCCCAGTATGCACTATGTTCTACATAATAATTCTGGATAGTTTCAAGATGGATGTTATAGAATTTTTTCTCCGAATCAGTTAATTCCTCGTTTGCGGTAATCTTTTCATCAATCCTCCAAACTTCTTTTAAAATTAAGTTCAATTCTTGATTAATAGGCATACTTTAAAGCTGGTTAATTCTTAAATCACCTTGATACAAATATCGAATATCTGAAATTCCAGTTTTTAATACTACTAATCGATCAATACCCATTCCAAATGCAAATCCAGAATACTGTGTAGAATCAATTCCGGCGTTTTCAAGAACATTCGGATGAACTAATCCCGCACCAAGCATTTCAATAAACTTGTCACCAATCTTTACATCAACTTCGAGTCCTGGTTCTACGAACGGAAAGAAACTTGGTCGCAATCGAATTTCTGTATCTGGACCGATGAATCGTTTAAAGAATTCAAGTAGCGTTCCTTTCAAATCACCCATAGTGATATTTTTTCCAACAACGAATCCTTCGATTTGATGAAACTGTGCTTCATGTGTTGCGTCGGTTGCTTCGTTTCGGAATACTTTTCCTGGTGCAATAATCGCAATAGTTTCGTTTTCAAGAGATTTTCCAGACTTAATAAAGTCTTGCATGTATCGAATCTGTACAGGCGAAGTATGTGTTCGCATAACAGGTCGTAAACTGTGACCGTGTTCATCTGTTATGGGTTTTCCGTCAGTCTTGATCCAAAATGTGTCCTGCATGTCCCGTGCTGGATGATCTGCGGGAACATTCAAAGCATCAAAATTGTTCCACTCGGTCTCCATTTCCGGACCCGTTGCAACAGAAAATCCCATATCGGCAAAGATACGGATCATATCATTAGTGATCTGAGTCACAGGATGTAATTTCCCTTTTGAATCCTTCATATTTTATACAATAGCTTATTTTTGAGTTTTTCTCGAGACTTGACACTAGTTAATATGTCTGATAGTTTGCTATTAACTAAAACTGAAAAACATGGAAATTATATCGGCAATCGTAGATTTTATGGTTACTAAACAAGAATCACCAGCCATTAGAAAGAAGTTACCTACAGACTTAAACTTGTACGACTTTATTATTTTTTATAAAGAAAATGAATTAAAGTTCGCAAAAATGTTCGGAGTATTTAAAGTTGTACCAACTGAAAAATTTATTATTGATGATTTTGGTTTTACTGTCGGAACAATACCAGGTGTTGTTTACCAAGTCCGAGCAAAAGCAGATGGATCCTTGTTTCTTCAAGGAAAAAAGTCGGTGTTTGTTTATAACTGTAATGATTATTACATTTATAAATATCAAAAATGGCTGCAGAAAAAAAACAAAAAATGAAAATTACTACATTGAAAAAAGTCGGACCATTAGGTTCGACTTTTTATTACAACAATTCTTTTAAGATTTCCTGTATCATTGCTGGATTTCCACTTCCTTTTGTTTCTTTCATCATCTGTCCTACAAAGAACATTAATGATGATTCTTTTCCTGCACGATATTCATCTGCAACAGACGGATTTGCATCAATAATCTTTTGAGCCATAGTTTTGAATGCTTCTGGGTCGTTTTTTTGAATCAATCCTTCACGGTTTGCAATTTCTTCTGGATCTCCATCGGATTTAACAATCATAGCCAAGATGTCCTTGGTTGCACGAGAGTTTAATTTTCCATCCACATTCATTTGAATCAACTTTGAAAATGTTTGCGGACTTGGATATGACAGAGTATCGTCTTTTGCAAGGAGTCCGAGCATATCAGATGTAATATAGTTTGACGCAGTTTTGATAGAATCTGCATTATTTAGGATTTCTGCAACTTCTTGAAAGAAGCTCCCTAATTTAATATCAGTTACATAACTTTCAATATCTTCAGCTTTGATTCCGAATTCTGCAAATCGAACGCGTTTTTGTGACGGTGGTTCTGCAAGCCCTGATTTCATCTTGGTAAGATCAAACAAGTCATGCAGATAAAATTTTGGAATATCTGGATCTGGGAAATAACGGTAGTCGTTACTGTTTTCCTTTTTTC
>DAOLZR010000019.1:0-4100 GCA_035426405.1 Minisyncoccota bacterium
CCCACAATTACTATAAAAAATAGTAATGCCATCATAGCGGCTATCAGTCTGCGATAATACCCAAGTGATGCAAACATGCGTACAAAGAAATTTGCAACAAGTGTTATGTTATATCCAGAGAGTACAACAATATGAATTAATCCGACAGCACGAAAAATATCAAGTAGTTCACTATCTAAATTAGATGTATCGCCGATGATAATTCCTGAAAGTAATCCAGATGCAGGACTAATAAATAACTCGTTTAATGTTGTCAGAAACTTCTTTTTGATTGATGCGAAAAATTGCCATGCATTATGATCGCTTTTTATAACTTGTATTAATTTGGGTGTTTTTATATCGCCCGCAATCTTCCGACTGTAACTCATTAGTCGATACTGAACTATTCGACCAGAGTCTGATTCAAAATCTGATCGTATTGTAAATTTCCCAGTGACTAAAATCCTATCACCTACTGAAAATGTTTCAAAGTTACTAAATTTTAATACAACATCACGCGTTGTTTCTGGTCGTTTTATTCCATTAATAGACTCAGGGTGAATTCTAACAAGTTGAGTTCCTGGCTTAAATGTTGGTGTTTCAGTTACGATTCCCGCGAGTATAATTATTTGATTATTATGATGATCAAAATCAGTAAAAGAATAGTTTGTGTGGAATTGATTCACGCGCCAAAGACCAATCAGTGTGAACACTATACATAGGGTAGTGATGCTGAAAAAGTTTTGTGATTGTAAATATGATTTTGAAAACTTGCTCCATAATAGTGCAACAATTATTCCAATCCACACATAATGTATGATTTGATTTGGTAAAATAAACATTCCACATATCATTCCAAAAATAGTCCCAGAAAAAATAGTAAAGAATGTTGATGAGTGCATTGCGCCATCTTAATACGGCAATATAAAAATAACATAAAGGCGGGGATGCCTTCGGCATCCCCGCCTTTATGTTATTTGCCCCACTCTTTTTTCAATTCCCCTTCTTGCGCTGCAGAAAAAACTTTCTTGTATTTTGCAGATCTACCATATACTGCTGCTTTGCAGGAATCCCAATCTTCAAATGTATATACTTTTCCATTTACCTGAGCAACATATGAATATGCTTTTCCTGAACCCTTTCCGTATTTACCTTTTTCACTTGATGAGGATTTTGGAGTAGAAGAAACTGTAATGTTTCCTTGTTTTTTAGCAGATGATGCTGATTGTTTATGTTTTGATAAAATCCGATCATCATATTCAGATAGCTTTCCGTGAAACAAACTAATCGATGTATTGCTTGCAAAACTAGTCGCAATCATATCGCATCGTTCATTACCCCAAATTCCTGAATGACCTTTTACATGTTCAAATATTAGGTTAGTAAAGTGATTTTTTAATGGAACTAATTGTTTCCAGATTTCACTATTTAGTACTGGAGATTTCGCAGCAGTAATCCAATTATTTTTCAACCATCCAAATACCCATTTTGTAATCCCATTGATTGCGTATGACGAGTCTGTGTGAATAACAATATACGAATCAGGTGAAACCCTGTGCTGTTTTAAATAATCCAAAGCTGTAACAATTGCAGTTAATTCCATTTTATTATTAGTGGTTGCGCGTGCATGTGCACCAAGTTCAACTACTAGCCCTTTCTCCTGAAACACAATCACGCACCCGTAACCACCAGGCCCAGGATTGCCCAGGGAAGATCCATCAGTGTAAATAATAATAGAATGACTTTTCATGAAACGATTGTAGCATGAAAAACAGAAACTCTGTATAATCACACTATGATTACAACTATTTTACTTGATATTGGGGGAACGGTATTTATTAAAATGCCTGATAGCCTGGGAACAATCAACCCTGCTATCATTTATTTAAATCAGCATGTTCCTGAAACAATTCAAGTTGTAATCCTTTCAGATACCGATATGTTTGATGTTCCAGAACTACTACAAAAAACATTTCCTGAATTAAAATATAATGACGTCTATACAAAAATGATGTATCCGTGGATCGATAAAACAAAACCAGAAACATATGAACGAATTTGTGAAACCATAAAAAGAAATCCGTCTGAATGCGTTTTAATTGATAATCTATCTGAATTCAGATCAGCCGCAGAAGCAATTGGAATTAAAACTTATGATGTAGATCAAGATTCAATTAATAGATTATTAGAAGATTTAAAATAAAAAACCACATTAGTGGTTTTTTATTTTTTAGGCAAACTCTCACACGCTTCACCATCATTATCACCATCTAATCCATTCACATCTTTACTTGGGCCGCCAGCCTTGGCAAAGAATTTTTGTGCCTGTGGCTGATTTTTAAAATCATCACAATTATATTCGTCAGTGTATTTTCCGCCTACAGTTCCTGTGGCAACTGGATCACCATTGATATCACGCATGATTCGAGTTACAAAATCACCAGCTTCGTTTTGTACTAAATTACCATTTGCATCGCGCTCGATTTTTGAATCTGCAACCGAATTTCCTTGCATGATTGAACCGAGATCAAAGTCGTTATTTGAAATCTCAAGACCAAGAGCACCAAGTAATAATACCAATACGCCAAGTAACACCTTTTTCTTTGTTGTGTTTGGTTTTAAATTTTCCTTTGTTAATTTTTCTTTAACAATTTTTGTTCCTAGATCTTTTATATTCATAATTACCAGATGTATAAAATAATAACAATAATGATGAGTACGACAATCACACCAATGCGCACTGATTTGTTGTTTCGTAAGTTTTGCATATTCCAAGTATAACAATTACAAAAATAAAAACCACATTTGTGTGATTTTTATTTTTGAATATCTAAAATTCTTACCCGTAATTCGCCTTTTCCCATAAACACCGAATATTCCACATGACCATAAATATCTATTGCTGTCGGATTTTCTGGATCCAATTTATAGCGTTCAGGTTTTGTGAAAAACTGGATTGCACGCACTGTAGTATTACCATGTTGAAATGTCATTTCTAAATGTTCTTTTCCTTTCCCGAAACTTGATAGTGAAATTGGTGTAACCTGGGATAGTAAAAATATCGGCGACTTGTTTCCAAGCCCAAATGGTGACAATGCTGTCAGGGCCGTATGTAAATCTCGTGTTATATCAGCTACTGAAATAACTAAATCATGATCAACTGATTCTCGAACTAATTCTGTTCCATCATGATGGGTGAATATTTTTTCGCCTGCTGCATTTAACTTGTCTTCTAGAAAATGAATATGCTCTTTTTCCATAGCAAACCCTCCAGCTCCTTCATGACCTCCATACTGCACAAACTGATCAGAAACCTCGTTCATTAAATCAACCACATGATCGCCATTACGCGCACGACATGACCCTTTTACCATATCACCCTCGATACACCACACGAATGCACTGCGATCATATTCCTCGACAATTTTCGATGCAATGAGTCCAAGTACTCCTGGGCTCCAGTCCGGATCACCAACCACTAATACATTTGGTAAATCCGCCCGTCCAGTAAGTTTTTTGTGAACTTGTTTTACTGCTCGCGCGACCTCTAATTTTCGTTCATCGTTCAATTTTGAAAGCTGTTTGGTAATTTCTGTTGCTGTAGCAAATGAATCTGTTGTTAGTAAATTAAATGCAATTTCAGGATGAGCCATTCGAGATGCTGCATTTAATCGTGGAGTAATTGAAAACACAATATCGTCACCTGTCAGATTTGCTTGATACATGCGCATATTCTGAAACATTGCGATTAATCCTGGTCGTTTTGTTTTCCGCAATACATGTAGTCCATAATATGCAAATACTCTATTTTCATTTACCAATGGCACCATATCAGACAGTGTTGCAATACCAACCATGTCGAGTAGCCATTTCTCCCAGCCAGTTGGTGGCACAGAAATCTTTTCAAGGATTGTTTGAACATTCACACCTACTTCTTTTTCACCACGCAACACTGCCAGCATTCCTTGAACAAGTTTAAATGCAGTTGCACATCCACACAGCATAGTGTCTGGATACAACACTCCATTAACCGCAATCTTTGGATTGATAATTGCGTATGCCTGCGGAAGTGTTTCAAGTGGTTCGTGGTGATCGGTAATAATTACTTCGATTCCAAGTTC
>DAOLZR010000019.1:4200-8215 GCA_035426405.1 Minisyncoccota bacterium
AAGTCATATTTTGGATTTAAAAACCGGTCCTGTGATTCCGGTGTGTCATATCCGCGTTTTATTAAAAGGTCGAGCAAGAGCTCTCTGTGGTTCATAATTATATAGTACCATACTAGCCTGCCATGCAACTCTTTCACGAAAAGCCGTTTTCTGGTATAACAAATGTATTAATGATTGTTGTCATCCTGGACTTGATCCAGGATCCAGAGTTTAAAGATAACATTCTGGATTCCGGCTCGAAGGCCGGAATGACACCACAAAATACAAAACATCTATGAAAACTATTTTTGAAAAAATTATTGATCGAGAAATCCCAGCAGACATCGTATATGAAGACGATATTTCTATGGCATTTTTAACAATTGACCCAACAACTAAAGGTCATATTCTGCTAATTCCAAAATTACCCTTCCCTCGAATGCAGTTGGTTCCTGATGAATTATTATCTGATTTATTTATTAGAACAAAACGACTTATGAACGCAATGATTCAAGGTCTTTCTTGTGATCTTGTGCAAATAAATGTAACCGGTGAAGAGGTTCCTCATTTCCATATTCACTTAATACCTCGAAAACATGGGGAAAATCTTGGTAATATTTCTCCACAAACTACTTATCAAAATACAGAAGAAAGATTGTTAGTAATAGATAAAATAAAATCTGCTCTATAATTATGAATCCTCTTAAAATACTTACACTAAATACTGGATTAATTGAAATCGATGTTCCAGTGCTTCGTTATATTACTGTTGTGCATGCAAAAGAATTACGAGCAGATGCTTTAATTAAAGCGCTGCGAGAAAATCCATACGATGCAATCATGTTACAAGAATTGGGTGGATCACTACAAAAAAAGGTATTACGCGCAATGAGTGATCTGTATCCACACCATGCAACGCATCGAAACTTTAAATTATTTTCAACACATTTATTAATTCTCTCAAAAACACCACTTTCAAATATTCGTTTTGTTCCATTTGAACAACAAACTCATTTTGAATCATGGGGAATTACAAAAGGGTTACTGTGTGCTGATATCAATCATAACGGAACTAATTACCATTTGATTAATACTCACCTGGTTGCATCTGGTACCAAGGCAAGTGATACAACACCAAAAACGGTTCGCGTGCGAACTCATCAAATTAATCAGATGAAGAAATTTGTTAAGGATCATTATCATAATGATGACATCGTTATTATTGGTGGAGATTTTAATTCTGGACCATTTAGTGGCTCTGAGAACTACAATGTCATTATTGATGAATTATCTGATTGCATGACATGTGCTTCCGAATCCGATCGTATTACATGGAGCCCAGAAAACCCACTTGCTCGTAAGTCTACACGGCGTGATCCACATAAACAACTTGATGGTTTTTATATGAAACATCATCATTTTGAACAATTTAAAGACAGTATGCAAATCACACGACGATTTGTAGAACATTTAGAGATTCCTTATAAAGGAAAAACTGTGGTTACGCCTGTATCAGATCATTATGGAGTGGAAATGGTAATTAAAAAAACTGCCTAAGGCAGTTTTTTTAATTACCATTAAACTAGTTAATAATTTTTCCATCCTGAATCTTAACACCATTATCAAGAGGAACAGTTCCTTCTGAACAATTTTCAAGATAATTTGCGTAACTTCGTGTTGATTGATACCACCAACCAGTTGGACCAGTCAGTCCCCACGGAGCTAAAATCTCGGCAATGTGCATCGTTTGAAAACTTTTTACAGCTGCCTTTGTACGCTTTCCAAAGACTCCATCAATAGAAAGATCTATTCCGAGTTTTCGATTCAAAAAGTTTTGAACTTTAGATACCTCTGTAACACCATTCCTTCCGTCGCGCATTCCTTGTTTTAAGTATTCTTTAAACATAGGGCATGATGATGTATTATTGATATTTACTTGAAACATTGGACCATTATTAGGAGTATTACTTATTGGATTTGAGGGGCTAGTTGGATTAGTGATATCACATGGATATCCAGAAATACACCCACCTCCACCACTTGAACCGCCTGATGATCCTGGAATACTTGTACTACCATAAGCAGTAGTTGTACCTGCAGTGTTTGTCTGCGAAGCAGTAATAGTTGTATTTCCATTTATAGTTATTGGAAATACATATACCCCTGCTACACATGGAACTGTTCCTGTGCTTGGACCAAAACCGGATCCATAAATGGTTACATCTCCATCAAGTGTTGTACATGTTCCAGTAATACTATTTGGTCCAATCGCAGCCATACCTACTGGCCCTGTAATTGTAACAATTGGTAGCGCGCTTCCTGAAAACCCATATAGATTTGTATCAACACCAATATTTCCAGCTAAATCTGTTTGTGTAGCAGTGATAGTAATTGCTCCAGGAACTCCAATCACGGGACCGTATTGAAAAGTACCAAGACCACTACAAGGAACTGTTGCTGGGCTTACTGAAAACCCACTTCCAGAGATTGTTACAGCTCCTGCCCCAATTTCACACTGTCCACTAATTGAAAATGTTGATAAGTCATCACCTGGAACAGGTGAGTCAATAATTACATTAATAACTCGATCAATTGTTACCGATGAAAAATCGGTAGTTACTACTGTTGTTGTTCCACCTACGGAATTATCTGTAATCTCAAATATAACAATACCTTCGGGTATTGGTGCACCTGCTGGAACTAATAATATTGCAGTACAGTCCTGACCACCAACAACTAATACCGATGCGACGCAAGTCGGTGACACAGAAACACCACTAATTGTTACCGCCTGCTTTTCAACAGGCACCACAGAATCCATAGTATATGTTAATGTAATCGTATTACCAGTTGTTGCATATGATGTGTCAACAGCGTTATTTGATTCAATATGAACACTAGTATATTCAGGTGACAGATCATAAAGCACACTTAATGGAAGTGGTGATGTTGCTGGATTTTCAGAAAATGTACTAATATCTGATCCGTCAAAATTAGTAACAACACTTCCTGTTGTTATAGGGGTTACTGTAACAGTATATATTTCACCACCTGCACAAGTAGTAGTTGGAACCGATACTGGACCTATCAAACCCGAAGCTGTTCCATTTGTAATATTAAAATCACCTAAATCAACATTCGTGATTGGTTCTGAAGGACAGAGCGTTACGGTAAACGGCCCTGAAACGAGACCTGACGGCGTAGATAATACAAGTTCAGGAATTGCTGCAAATGTCCGAGTCATGACAATATTATCAATTATTGCCACAGGGCGTCCTAAACCATTCTCAGGTGCAGGAGTTGGAGAATTGTTCAAAAAACGAATCACGGCTGATCCACTTGTTGCAGTAAATGAAATTGTGTTTTTTGTCCATGTATAGCTACCAACTAATGTTCCGGTAGTTGTTGATGTATGAGTAAATACACCATAACTAACTCCGTCAACGATAACGTTAACTTCTGATGGGTAGTCAACTCCTCCAGCTAGATGTGATTGATAGAAACTTAGTGTATATGATTGTCCAGTAGTAAGTCCTGTAACTGTTTGTTCAATTCCAGATCCATAAACCTCACCATTAAGGCCCGTGGTCGCTGGCGGGTCAATAACACCACTCACATCAACAATACGATCACCATGTGGAGCGTTTCCAGTATAATTAGCCGCCATAGCAACATTCCCAGTTCCAGGAGTAATCATTGACCATCCGGTTAATCCAGAATATCCAGCAAAAAATGCTGGGTCACCGAAAGTTGATGTTGTATAGCCAAGCGGTAATACGCCTGGGTCTTCAAAAGAACAGTTAGTAATTAAATTCTGTCCAACAGTAGTACAGTCAGTAATTGCAGCTGAGGCAGAAAATGTTTGTTGAAAGATCAAACTGACTGAACTAATAAAAAGGGTTAATAATGCTATGAAAGCTATAAATCTTTTGTAGTTTACAATTTTGAAGTTAAATATTGTCATAAGTAGTTTATTATACTAAATAATATTAAGAAAGTATATATATTATTATTTCAATGCATCAATTCCAACCAA
>DAOLZR010000020.1:0-8135 GCA_035426405.1 Minisyncoccota bacterium
CGATATTCCTTTGCAGTACGACGCTTTGTGTAATACCGTGTTCGTTCAAATTCCTTTTCTGCGATTAACCGGAATTGGTTCGCCGGCAACTGATTGCGATAATCAGTCAGAGAAAACGGTTCTGTAATTTTTCTGAATTTCCAGATCCATTGAGTAATGGAAACCTCTACCAGTTTCATTGGGAATAATTTTTCCGTAGCATACGGTCGATCCATTACTGCTAATTTGCATCCATGTGCGTAGGCTAGTAATTTATCCCAGAATAAAATATCCCGTAAAAACATTCGCGACCAGACATCATCACCTTTTTCGTCACAGATGTACACCCAGGAACAGAGTCCTTTTTTAAACATGCCATCCTGTACACCCGGATAAACGATTACCCGGTATCCGTTGCGAGTAATAAATTCATACCGCAATTGTGTCAGGTTTTTGCCCGATGCATTTTTAGGCGGAATTAACCCCTTTTGAACAATGTCGGTAGCAACATCTTTTGTGGTTACCAGTTGGTAACCTAATAGAATCATCTGTAGGTGAAAGTCTTTTAATTTCTTTTTAAAATTGATTTGGTAGCGAATTTCCTGTTTGCTTAATTCATTTTTGCTCATTATTTCTTATTTAAATGTTTACAATTATTTTCGAAATTATAATACCATAAATAAATATTTTGGCAATTAGCTTATATTACATGGTGTAATGAGTATATTTGCAGTAATACATATTTACAAGCGTGTCCCAAACAAAAAACCGCACATTTGCAGTTTTTATGACTTGTCTTTAATCAAAAGTGTAATTACTTGTTCCAACCGATCAATCTTTGCAGATAACTGACCCAGGGTAACTTCTTCCCTTTTAACATCCTTTTCTACACTCGCAATTTCATGTTCTGCTTTTGTGGTCATGCGTTTATCTTTTTCTACATTTTTGATAATAATCGCATTACCAACAAATGTATGTAAAAATAATCCAATAGACCCAAGCAATAAACTACCCACAATAATTGAAACGATTGGATCGATACGCATACGGTCAGCTATTTCCCATACACCACGCCAAAACAATACTACGCCGACCCCACCTAAAAACGCATGCAAAAAAGGGACCCGTTCAAAATAGGTTCGTGCGCGCTCTTCTATTTGTAAAAAAATATTTGTAACATATTTCATAATGGTTTATTCATTAATACTGCTGACAATGGTTGTATATAAATCTGTTTCATTATGCACAAATCCAGCACTTGTAATTTTTGTGTTATCTACTGTCGTATCTACCAATAACGCATCTGCAAAATCCAGGTAGGTCAGTCGTGCGATGAGCGCGGGAATGGGCCAAGAAATTGGAGTATGCACAGCATTGGCAACTGTTTTCATAAATTCCCGTTGTGTTGGATTTGCGACGGCTGTGTTATATACACCTGTTAAAGATTCTTGTTCCAGTGCATAGATATACATTGCAACTAAATCATGTGCACCAATCCATGGCATGTGTTGTGTTCCTGATCCAAAGTATCCTCCGATCCATTTTTTAAATAATGGCACCAAAACGCCCAATATCCCACCTTTGCCGATAACATGTGCTGTTCGTAAAATAACGGTCCGTACGCCTAATTTTTGGGCTTCCAAGGCCTGTCGTTCCCATTCACTACATACCTTTGCAAGGAAATCTGTACCAGCTGGTACTGACTCGAATACACTTGATCCATTCGTATTTCCATAATATCCAATCGCAGATGCTGAAACCATTACGGTTGGTTTGATATATGATTTACTAATTGCATGAACTAATTCTGCCGTTGTATCAATGCGAGATTTCCAAACCAGTGATTTATATTTTTCTGTGAATCTGCCAAAAATGGGCACACCTGCTAAATTGATTATTCCATGTGCACCATCTATCCATGACGGATCAATACTAATATTGTTTGGGTCTATTTTTTTAAAATCCAAATTATCATGAGTAATGCGTGGAGGCTGAGTATCCAAAATGACAACATGGTAATTACCTGATAACAACTTTGTTGCAATAAGTGTTCCAATAAATCCGGAACCTCCGGTGATAATTATCTTTTTCATATCACAAGTATATCATGTACTCGTATTTGACAAATAATTATAATCGCGATATTATACTTTCAACCAAATAAGTTCCTAATGTGCCTCATATTTAACATTGCTCCTATGACACTGGAGATCGATATTCAAGTTGCGCAATGGTTCAAGATCTTGCGCACCATGAGAGAAACATTACCGGTTGAAGACTACGATATTAGAGAGGAATATTTTCAAACAGTAAAGCAAATTTCTGAAAACAAAAAGAAATTTTATGCGGAATTTCATGAAGATAAAATTACCGCTGAAGAATTCAAGGAATTTACGCTGACAAATAATTCTCTTATCCGAAAACTTGCCGAGCAAATAGTGGCTCACAAAAAACGCCTATCCAACTAATTATTTTTAATTAATCGTGATATGGCGTTTTCTGCTGGCTTTATTTTGATTTTTGATAGGTCTGCCACACAGGATCAAGTTCTGGCTTCCACCCTCGCGCCTTTCCTTCTTTTCGTCCATATTCTTTTATTGCATATCCTGCACGACGCCAGTCTTTTTTCGGAATAATCTCAAGTAATTCTTGTTCAATCCTGTCTGGATTTGTTTGCCTTGATAAATGAAATCGTTTAACAAAACGAATAACATGCGTATCAACAGGTATTCCAATATTTTTATTAAATGCATTAGATAATACTGCTACCGCAGTTTTTCGTCCTACACCTGAAAGTGTTTGAAGAGACTTCGCATCATCCGGAACAACTCCATTAAAGTTATTTACAATCATCTGAGCAGTTTTAATAATGTATTTTGTTTTTGCACGGTAATATCCAACTGGCTTGATAATATTTTCAACATCACGCGGATTAGCTTGTGCAAGATCAATCGGTCGAGGGTATTTTTTCCATAACAATGGTGTAATTTTATTTACACCATCATCGGTTGTTTGAGCAGACATAATAACAGCAATTAATAACTGGAAGTGTGTTGTATAGTCCAAAAAAGTAGCAGTTCGCTTATAACGCCTTGAAAGTGTCGGCCATATCGCCTTCCAAATATCTGCGGGTCGTTTCATGATTCAAGTATATCACACAGAATCCGTGCCCAATTGACAGTTATGACATGTTTTGCTATATTCCCCATTAACCAAAACCAAGAAGTCATGACTATAACCACAGTGTTTGTTACTGCGGCGATAGTCGCCGGCAGTACAGAAATCGTTCTTTTTGAAAAACAATCAACTGCTCATCAGTTGAACCGTCTACACAGCAATGCAATTGCAATAGATGGATACATTATAACTTTTGACGACAATATTAGTCTTCGGGAATTTATCCTGATGCATGAGTATTTCGTTAAAAAAACATGCAAGCTTATTAAAAAACCCTCGATACCAAAGTATCGTACAAACAAAGGTTATATGACATAAGTGCCCTTGGCACGAACTATAACCTATCACCAAAAACCTAATATCTAGAACACTAAATAACCAAACAAAGGTCTATTTAACTTAATTAACAAAAAGTATTAGTTTTTTATCTCTTAACAACAGTGTGTATGCCTCGACAATAATGTCGAGGTTTTTTATATAAAAAAAACGCCTTGTTAAAGCGCTTTTTGCATTACTTGAAATTAGTAATAGTTACATTATTTTCTGTATCGACAGAATAATCAAATGTTGCTTTTTTCTGACTATGTCCGTCCTCATACGAAATAGTTCCTTTATTGCTTACTACATCGAATAATACTGACGCCACATACCATGTTCCACCAAGAGTGGCCTTTGCAGATGCAATAGTTGATATGTTCTTTCGGATATACTGTTCAACAGTTATGCGTTCATTAAGTTCTTCACATGGAACAACAGGAATTGAACTAAAGTATGGGATTGCATTTGGAGTTTTATACACATATGTTCCATCTCCACGATCTACCATTTCACCAAATCCAACTTCTGCTTTATCGCTTGAAATATTTACAATTAATTGTTCTGAGGTTTCCATTCCTTCTGCACGCGTCTGCCAAATAGCATCTACCTTACGAACTCCTTCCGCATTTGCTGACATAATTATTCCTTCAAATAATCCAACTTTTGAATCCTTTTCTGCAGGCAAGGTTTTTAATTCTCCAGTTATTACACTTCCAGTAATAGTTGCTTTTAGCCATGAGATATCTGCGCTTGTTAGTGTTACCTTCTGCTCACTGTAAAAACAAATGTTTTCCTTTTCAATTACGGCAACTGGTTCATTCGTATTAGTTGGTGATTCCTGCACAATTACTTTTGGTGCACGAGCAAACCCTATTACGATAAAAAGGATGATGGCTACTGCTATTAGAATAACTAGTTTTTTGAGTATGTTCATATATTTGATTATACCACATAAAAACCCCTCGATGTAAAAGGGGTTTTTATTCCATCGTAATAAACAAGTCATTCGAAGATTCCGTATTATTCATCGTCATACGATTATACACTGCACGAGTCACATCAACATCTCGTTTACAGTAGTCACAAATTTCATTTACTTTTCCTGCCTTAAAAAAATTATACACTTCACTACCATCAATTCCCTCTTTTGGTGTCGGAATTCCCAATGCTAGCGCAACATGTTCCAATCCAAGTTTCTGACTTCCCCAGTTTGACCATTCTTGCATCGTATCAAAAATTGGAAGGTTTTTATATCGTGCAAAATCTAAATACTTAATCATATCCCATGGTTTTTTTCCAAGTTCAGCAAATCGACTCCATGACGGCTTTACACCTAACACCATTGATCGCTGTAATAGAAATCGTAAATCAAATTCCATAATATTATGACCGATGAACTGATCACACTGACCTGCAACATGCCAAAAATCTTGAAGTGTCTTTTTCTCGTTTTCTGGATTACAGATACAACGAATTGCCTCGTTATTTACTGCATAGGCAATACACAATACGCGACCATATGATCCATCAAATCCGGTTGCGTTTACAAACTTTTCAAAATCTCCAAGTTCTAAAACTGCAGTATCGCGGTCACTATTTTTTTCTTTCATTTTCTTTTCTACTTTTCGGTCATATAAATACTGTAAAGCTTCCATAGATTCATCGCCTGCTGGAATTGTTTCGATATCAAAAAAAAGTCGTTTCATATACTTTAATTATATCATAAAAAAATCCCGAATAAATTCGGGATTTCCTTGGCAAGGAAAACACTTTTTCTCCAACAAAAAAGTGTCTATATTGTTATATCTGTGTCTAGTATACCAGATTGTGATTATCTGTCAAGATTATTCCTGAGTAGTAGAGACCCCAGATTTAAAGACTGCTTTTGCTGGCAAAAATAATAATGGATCCAAGTAAGCATTAGTAGGTGCCAGCGGCATTCGATATGTTTTTCCAGTACATCCTACTGATGGTCGTTCTGCTACGCGAGCACCCTCTTCTCCATCAACACCATTGGATGCATATACCGTAAGGTGTAGATGAGGGCCCGTAGAGTGTCCAGAATTACCGCTATACGCGATTAAATCACCCTTACTGACAACTTGCCCAGGAGAAGATTTTATTAATGAAAGATGTCCGTATGCTGTTGATAATCCGTTATTATGGCGAATAAATACCCATTTACCGAATGATGCTTTTGGGCAGGTTGTGTCAGTATCACCTATTCCTTCTACTGTACCATCAGCAACTGCGTATACAGGCGTACCCACTGCCGCTCGAAAATCGACACCACTATGTGAGCCAGAAACATATAATCGTTTTGCATCAACTGTTTTTCCAAACCGTTGAGTAATGATAGCGTCTGCAACCGGCCAAGCAAGAACTTGCGATCCTGGTGCAGGTAATGATTTAGCATTTAGCGAGAATTTCAATTTTGATTCATAATCACGAATTTCTGCTG
The DNA here is from genome assembly GCA_035426405.1 of Minisyncoccota bacterium. Classification (GTDB taxonomy): domain Bacteria; phylum Patescibacteriota; class Minisyncoccia; order Phycocordibacterales; family UBA1006; genus CALMMZ01. The sequence goes on from DAOLZR010000020.1 coordinate 5,936, forward strand.
TAATTTGTGAAATTTGTTGTTGCAATGTTAGTACTTTTTTCTGATACTCACTTTCTTTATTCTTTGTTTCTTTTAGCAATGTATCTTTTTGTATTCGCTGATTTGCAATTATCTTTTCTTGATCTGTTAATTGCCCCGATAATGATTGTAGTTCTTTTTTCTTTTCAGATAATTCATTTTGAGCAAACGCAAGTGCAACACTACGATCCTGCATCACGCGAACTGTTCCACGCAATTTATTCTGCAATTGTGCTAAGTCATGATAATCCTGTAAAAAATCTGAAAGTGTGGCATGTGTCAGGAATAATTCAACTGGACTGCGTTCGTCATTCATTGAAATTTGTCGTATTGACTGGGCAATTGCGTCACGATTTTCATGAATTCCTTGTGATAAACCTTGGATTTCATTGATGTTTTTTTCTATGGTGAAACTCGCTTTTTCCAACTTTGTATTGGTAGACTTTAATGATGTTTCTAATACTTTTTCAGATGTTCGCAGTGTTGTTACCTCTTTATTTAAACTTTGCGCCTGTGTTGAAACAGAGTCAATCTGGCTTTTATACTCATTAATCTGTCGTTCGAGTTCCTCTATTTGTCGAGATTTCTCGTCAATAGCAGTTTGAACTTCGGAATTATCAACAGCAGCAAAAACAGCTATTGGAAACAGAATAGCAAAAAGTAATACAATTGAAATATTTTTTTTATGTGCTGTCATGTGAATGATATTATACCATAAAACACCCTGCCTGAACAAAGTGTTTTAGTATTATACAATATGTGATTGCAACCGTTTCAATGTTTCGTCTTTTCCTAATATATCTGCCAAAATAAATGGATCTGGTGATTTATCGCGACCTGACAGTGCGTAACGCATTGGCCACAGTACGCTTCCTCGTCCAACTGATTCAGCATAATCCCAAATCACAGATTTAATTTCTTCGGAATTCCATTCTCCGGAATAATCATTAAGTAACTCACATACTTTTTTCAAGTGATCTTTTGCTTGATCCAGAGTATCTGTTTTCCATATCAACTTTGATTCCTCAAAACTTGGCGCGTTGATGTAGTAATCAAATTCGCCTTGTTCTGCCATTTCGGCAACTTCGCTGAAATGATGGATGCGTTCCACAATCACTGGGACCAATTTATCGAGCATTGAATCTGAAAGGCTTGAAAATCGTTCTGGTAAGAATTTTTGCACATATGATTTTTGTTCACCAACTGAAAGTTTTTTTAAATGTTCACGATTAAACCAATCCAGTTTATCAACATTGAAACCTCCGCCACTGCGATGAATGCGTTCGATTTCAAATGCATCAATAAATTCTTGCGCTGTCATTACTTCTCGTTCATCTTTTGGACTCCATCCAATAAAGACCAAGAAATTGAGCATTGCTTCTGGAAGATATCCCTCTGCTTTGTAATCCAAAATATCTTTTGCTCCATCTCGCTTTCCTAGCTTCTTCTTTCCATCTGGTGCCATAATTGGCGGAAGTGTAGCCATGAGCGGTGGTGTAATTTCCAATGCTTCATATAATGCAAGAAATTTTGGAGTTGATGCAATAAATTCATCAGCTCGCATAATATGTGTTACTCCCATTTCTAAATCATCAATCATGTGTGAAAGATTATAGGTTGGATATCCATCACTTTTGATAATAATAAAATCATCTAATGCTTCTGGTCCAGCAGAAAGATCTCCGTATACCAAATCATTCCAATGAGTTGTCTTGATATCAGTTACTTTAAATCGAAGCGGTTGTGTACCATCCCATACTGGAGGATTTTCTGGTCGATGATCTCGGAATAGAAACGGTCGTTTTTCTTCTTGAGCCTTTACTCGAAACGCTTCAACTTCTTCTGGAGTATATGGGTCGGCATATGCTAATCCTTTATCAACTAATTTTTGTGCATATTTTTTATATGACTCTAATCGTTCTGATTGCAGATACGGTGCGTTTGGTCCGCCAATATCAATTCCCTCGTCCCATGTTATACCAACCCATTTTAGTGAATCGATAATATGCTGAATGGATCCTTCAACTTCCCGAGCTTTATCAGTATCTTCGATTCGAAGGATAAATGTTCCGTTATTCTTTCGAGCGAATGCCCATGCAAAAAGGGCGGTTCGAACACCACCGATATGTAGAAATCCTGTAGGACTTGGAGCAAAACGAGTAACAATTTTTTTGTTCATATG
>DAOLZR010000021.1:0-2923 GCA_035426405.1 Minisyncoccota bacterium
CAACAAATATCAGATCGTGCAGTGGAACGGCTAAAAGATTTTTCAAATGATGAGTTGAAAAAAGTTCACGAGGAATTCATTATAAAATCTGGCGGAACAATTGCCGTGAAGAAAGGGAAGAAGGCAAAGGATTTGAAAGAAAAGCTTTCAAACCGTAAAACTCACGAAACGACATTCGACATGCTACAGGCCGGAAAAAATCTGATGCAGATTGCGAATGAGCGAGACTTGCAATTGGGAACGATTATTGAGCATTTACAAAAATGCAAAGACAGTGGGAAATCGCTTCGCGATTTCCCACACCTATCAGTCGACTCTGAACTTCTTTCTCGTGTTCGTGATGCCCATGAAGCACTGCGAAGTGATAATGAGGTAATGATTGATATGAAGCTGACACCGATAAAACGATATCTGGACAAAGCAGGATATGATGACAGTTTTGATGATATTAAATTAGCTAGATTATTTATGGATTAAAAGCAGGAATGACTTGCGTCATTCCTGCTTTTTCAGTATAATATCTTCCTATGGCAAAATTATCAAACATTGAAGGTGTAAACAAGCCAAGAAGTATCTTTAGTATATTTTGGTTTATTATTAAACTCTCTTGGCGTAATAATAAGTGGGTTTTTTCTGCTGCAGTTTTGACAACAATTACAATAGTTTCATTTCAATTTATAAACTCTTATAGTTTTGCTCAAATAATTAACATATTAACTGCTCCAAATCCAACATGGAAGCTTATTATACCTTTTTTAATTTTAATCGTAATTCTCGATTACTTACCTAATATTCTTGGATTTACAGAAGCTTCTCTAACTGAATATATTGATAGATCATTACGAATTGAACTTGAGCAACTTGTTTACAAGAAAATTTCAAATTTAGACATTGCAACAATTGAGCAACCTGATTTTCAAGATACGCTTTATCAGATAAACTCTCGGGGAATAGCTGGTATGATCAATATTAACTTTTGGTTATTCACTTTAATTCGCCAAGGGTTTCGTGTAATTGTTTCACTTTTTATTCTGTTCTCATTGTCAAAATTAGGATTACTTATTTTAGTCCTAAGTGCGTTACCTATTTATATTTACGAATCATGGAGAGCAAAAAGACTTGGTAAGATATTTGCAAGTCAGACAGAAACAAATCGAAAAGCAGGATCTCGAGTCGGCGCATTTAATAATAAAGATGCATTGATTGAAGTTAAGTTTTTTGGACTTGGTAATTATTTTCTAGAAAAAATAAAAGGAATCAGACTAAATCACCATAAGCATCTCTCAAAAGATGATGTACAAACCATACCTTTATATGCAGGTTCTCAGTTATTTCCACAGGCTGGAATTTTGGTTAGTATTGTTGCAGTAATTAGCGATGTAATTAAAGGTTTGCGCCCTATTGGAACATTATCATTTATTTGGTCTACACTATGGTCATTTTCAAGTGGTTTTCAATCAATACTCCGATCAATAGGTAGATTAGAAGAACATGGAACTTATGCTTCAAAGTTAATGAATATGCTGGAATTGCAACCGTATGTTTCAGAAAATAAAAATGGTATTGCTTATGATAGTAAGATATCACCAGTTATCGAATTCAAGAATGTATCATTTAGTTATCCAGGATCAGAAAGTGATGTTTTGAAAAATATTAATACAATTATTTCTGCAAACTCAGAAACAGCTTTGGTTGGATTAAATGGTGCAGGCAAAACAACATTACTTCGTTTACTATCCCGAGTATATGATCCAACCTCAGGTGATATTTTTGTTAATGGAATAAATCTCAAAGACTACTCATTAAGTTCATGGAGAAGTGCTCTGGGTATTATGTTGCAAGATTATACTGTATATCAAGACGAAACTATAAAAGAAAATATTACTTTTGCTCAAGGTAAGGAAGATTTGGCTTTCTTTGATAAAGTGGCTATTGAAACAGGCGTTGCAGAATATGCAAAATCGTACACAGATGGATTTAACCAAATGATCGGAAAAGAATACCGCGGAGGAGTTGAATTATCGAAAGGTCAAAAGCAAAAATTAGTTTTAGCGCGAACTCTTTATCAAAATCATCCATTTTTGATTTTAGATGAACCAACAGCTGCGATTGATGCATTATCAGAGGATTACATTTTCAAAGCATTAAGAAATAATCACAAAGATCAAACTCGTGTAATTATTTCCCACAAATTCTCTAATGTTCGTGATGCGGATCAAATTATATTGATCGAACACGGAACAGTCATCGAACAGGGAAGTCATGATGAATTAATGAAAATTAAAAAAGGAAAATATAAGGAGTTATTTGAATTACAAGCAGAAGGTTATAAATAAAAACGCACAATTTGTGCGTTTTTATTTATATTGCAAATAGTCACAATTTTTGCTAGTATAAGCATATTCCAACGACCCGGCTGACACCGGCGAGGAAGAGGAAGAAAGCCGAAAGGTAAGTAGAACCTCATGGTTAGAGAGTATAATGGAGGGTGGCACCGCGGTCTTCCGCCCCTCTGAATTTATCAGAAGTTAAGAGTAGTTAACTCATAATTTTAAATAAGTTCAGAGGGGTTTTCTTTATGGCAAAAAGCTTCATACAATCCATTTTCACATTCTGCGTAGCTGTTTCTTTAATTAGGCAGCAGATCAAGCGCATACTCGAATGTGAAAATGGATTATACTCCGCTTTTAATTTTCATAACGAAGCTTTTCTGAATAATCTTTATGAAAGAGAGAATATTAATTGGCGACTTGTCCGGCCATATTGGGCAAGAGATAGTAATTAAGGGTTGGGTGTCGGTCCGTCGTGATCAAGGGAAAATGGTTTTCTTTGATTTTCGTGATCGCACAGGATATGTGCAGGGTGTAGTGTTACCAGGAAGCGAGGCAATTGAAATTGCAAAGGAAATTAAAACAGAATATGT
>DAOLZR010000021.1:3023-6175 GCA_035426405.1 Minisyncoccota bacterium
TGGATACACTACTTGATTATCGACCATTAACTTTGCGTCGTGAACGAGAGAAAAATATTTTCAAAACGCAACAAGTTATTTTAACTGCTTTTCGTGAATATTTGGACTCACAAAATTTCGTAGAATTCCAAGCACCACGAATTACCGGTAGTGATGCAGAAGGTGGTGCAGGAGTATTTAAACTTGAATATCTGTACAACCAGCCAGCATACCTTTCAACCAGCCCTCAGCTGTACAAACAAATGATGGTAGGTGTGTTTGAACGAGTGTATACAACTGGTCCACAATTTCGTGCTGAAAAACATGCAACCAGCCGTCACTTAAACGAAATGACGATGCTCGATGTTGAAATGGGATTCATTACGGATCATACAGATATTATGAACATGATTTCCGCAACACTTCGTCATATTGTTAAATCTGTCGGAGAAAAAGCACAAAAAGAACTTTCATTTTTTGAAATGGGATTACCAATGGCGCCTGAATCATTCCCAGTGATGAAATTACGAGAAGCACAAGAATTGATTAAAAAGGAAACTGGAAAAGATATTACGAATGAGCCGGATCTAGAGCCAGAGGATGAACGATGGTTATGTGAATATGCTGCAAAAAACCTTGGAAGTGATTTCGTGTTCGTAACACATTATCCGGTTTCAAAACGACCGTTTTATACCATGGAAGATCCGGCAGATCCAGGTATGACAAAGAGTTTTGATCTTTTGTTCCGAGGTGTAGAAATTATTTCTGGAAGTCAGCGTGTTCATGACTACGAAACATTGATCGAGAAAATGAAAGGAAAGGGTCTTGATCCTGAGAAGTTTGAATTCTATTTAATGGCATTCAAATACGGAATTCCACCGCATGGAGGAATTGGAATGGGGTTGGAGCGATTGACCCAGAAATTCCTTGGTGTTGAAAATGTAAAGGAAGCTACATTGTTCCCGCGCGATATCAACCGAATCGACCAAAGATTATCAAAATAAAGCCACCCCAGGGTGGTTTTATTGACAAAAGGAATGAAAATACTATCATATATTTAAATCAAAAATAAACATTATGAACAACGAGGAATTAAAACATTATATTGTCGTTCGGCTGAAAAACAATATCTTATCAAACAATCTAGCTTACAATCTCAAATATGATATTGCCTATAAAGTCGCAGCAATATTATATGATGCCCATTTTGACAACAGCAAAGATCTTTTAAAAGAAAATGTCGAACTGTTAGAATATGCAATAATTTCATCTAAGCTTATTGAAGAATCTCAGGTCCAAACGCTCATTGATCGATTGGTTTCGCAATACAGAGATTACTATTTTGATAAGCTGGTTAGCGGATTCCGAGCGGTTCAAAATGGCTTCGCATTCGATGATGATAACATTTCTTTGTATGGAAAATCGCACCGTGCCGTCGGCGCAAATTCTGCAATTTATACAATTGAAACTCGTGAAATTTTACAGATGAGAAAAGATTTTGAAAAGACTATGCAATCTAATTTTAAAACAGGGTAAGACCCTGTTTTTTGTTGTTCAAAACCATGCTATACTTTTTCCATGTCGTTTCAGCTGAAAACATCATATTTTGAGGGTCCTTTAGAGTTACTCCTTTCCTTGATCGAGGAAAAGAAACTGCATGTTTCTGAAATCACCCTTGCTCAGGTTACCGAGGAATACTTGAACTACCTAAACATCCTTTCAACGATTCCACAGGATGACGAACGCCATCAAATGATATTGCTTGATCGTTCGCAGTTTATTGTCGTAGCAGCAACGCTGATTTTAATCAAAGCGCGATCATTGCTTCCAGCGATTGAATTAACAGAAGAGGAAACTGAGTCCATTGATGACCTAACAGAGCGATTACGATTATATGAGATTATCAAACGCTATGGTGAATTATTTGGAAGCGTTTTTGAGAAGAAGCCGACCATGTATCGTGGTAATCCACCAAAGGAAAAGAAAGTTCCCGTGTTTACGCCTCATGAATCTTTATCCACTCAAATTCTAATTGATGCATTGCGTGATATATTCGCAGCACTTCCCGCAGCAGAAGTTCTTCCAGAAAAATCTGTTAAATTAACTTATACTTTGGCTGATGTAATGGATAAAGTAGAAAAAGCTATTTCATCCGGCGCAAGTTTCTCATTATCTGATGCAACAGACCGTTACAAAAACGCAGCCACTCCCGCGGAAAAACGCGAAGCAAAAGTATTTGCTGTACTATCATTTCTTGCCGTGCTTGAAATGGTAAAAAAATCAATCGTTATGGTCGAGCAAAACGAAATGTTTCAAGATATTGTCGCGCACCCTTATCAATCAACAGAACCGACTCAATAATATGAATCCTAATACACAACTCATTCACGCATTATTATTTACCAGTGGGGAAACCTGGCGATTTTCTGAACTCGCTGAAACATTACAACTTTCAAAGTCTGATGTAACAAATGCAATTTCTGAACTTACAGATATCTTGAAAGATCAAGCTGTTGTTCCATTGATTCATGAAGAGTCAATCACTTTAGTTACTCGTCCAGAATTAAAAGAAGAATTACAGAAATTAGAAAAAGAAGAATTGGCAAAAGAATTTTCTAAAGGTGCAATTGAAACACTTGCGTTGATTGCTTATAAAGGGCCAATCGGAAAATCTGACATCGATTATATTCGAGGCGTAAACTCGCAGTTTATGTTACGAAATTTAGTACTCCGTGGAATGATTGAAAAACAAGTAGGTGGAAAAGGGTATATTATAACAGCAGATGCATTGCGATTCCTTGGAGTTACAGCGGTTGATCAATTACCACAATTTAATGAATTCTTTACCGAGATTGAAAAACGAATTCCAGTTTCTGATTCATCAGAAGCATAATTATTTTATTTATGATAAACATCATTAAAGTTTTTTTTCCTGCAATACTCGCATTTATGATAGGGATTGCAATTACTCCGATCTGTACGCATTTTTTCTATAAATATAGATTATGGAAAGGTTCTTCGCGTTTGGATAATCCAGATGAAATGAGCGCTGCGTTCAAACAATTACATGATGATGGCGCAGAAACAAAAACTCCCCGTGTTGGTGGAATAATTATTTGGGGTTCTGTTTTGTTCACTATTTTATTTGTATATATCTTGAAAACATTATTCGG
>DAOLZR010000021.1:6275-8093 GCA_035426405.1 Minisyncoccota bacterium
CGCGATATTTATGTTCCATTTATTGGATACTGGCATGTTGGATGGTGGTTTATTCCAATTTTTATCATGGTGACATTAGGAACATTCTCAAGTCGAGTAATTGATGGAGTTGATGGTCTTGCAGGAGGTGTGATGGCAATTGCATATGGCGCATTTGGTACAATTGCACTACTTCAAAATCAAATTGATATTGCAACATTTTGTTTTGTAATTACGGGTGGAATTCTGGCGTTTCTCTGGTTTAATATTCCGCCAGCACGATTTTACATGGGTGAAACAGGAATGCTTGCGCTGACTCTTGCTCTGTCGTTCGTTGTGTTTTTAGTAGACGGAGTATTTCTGCTTCCAGTTATCGGAGCGTTATTAGTTGCGACATCATTTTCTTCGACAGTTCAGATTATTTCAAAGCGTTATTTTGGAAAAAAGATTTTTAAGATTGCACCACTACATCATCATTTTATGGCGTTGGGTTGGTCACGAGAAAAAATTACGATGCGCTATTGGATTTTAGCATTAATGTTTGCTGTACTTGGAATTATGATTGCCATCATTGGATAATAGTGTGATACAATTGTTGTTATAGTTTAATTATGAAACCAAAAACATTTCCCATCGACAAAGTGTTTTTAATTATTACTGGAATCTTGATAGGTTCTGGTTTATTGTTTTTTCTTTCTGCTTCACTTTCATTACTTGGTTCGCATGGTGGGGAATTAACTCGTATTTTACTAGTTCAAATACTTCTTGGGCTGGTTGGTGGGATAATTGGTGCTTATATTGTTACAAAGATACCTTTAAAATATGTACGAACATATGCACTACCGATGGCAATTGCAAGTTTGTTATTAACTGCAGCAGTATTAATTCCAGGTGTCGGAGTTAGGGCAGGTGGGGCAGCACGATGGATTAATCTTGGTTTTATTTCATTCCAACCAGTAGAGATTTTAAAATACACTATCATTATTTATTATGCAGCATGGCTTGCATACGCAGAAAAACTTGAAAAAGATATTTGGCACACACTGGTCCCATTACTTGCTATTCTTGGATTGGTTGGTGGAATACTACTTGCTCAGCCTGACACAGATAACTTCATGATTATAGGAATTTCTTGTATCATCATGTATTTTGTTTCGGGTGCAAAATGGAAACACATTTTATTATTTGGTGGAATTGGGTTATTAGTTGGAGGTGCGTTGATTATGACTCGTCCATATATTTTGGACCGTTTGAATACATTCCTTGATCCTAGTAAAGATCCGCTTGGTTCATCATACCAAGTTCAACAAGCATTAATTGCAGTTGGCTCTGGTGGTGTAGCTGGACGAGGTTTTGGTCAAAGTATTCAAAAATTTAAATACCTACCAGAACCACTATCAGATTCTATTTATGCGGTAATGGCAGAAGAATTCGGTTTTATTGGAGCTGTGGGACTCGTATTACTGTATGTTTTCTTTGGGTTACGCGGATATGTTATTGCAATGAAAACCAACGATACATTTCACAGATATGTCGTTGTGGGTATCGTATCGCTTATTTTATTCCAATCACTACTTAATATTGCGTCAACGATAGCATTGTTCCCGTTATCAGGACTTCCGTTAGTGTTTGTATCTCACGGAGGAACGGCTTTATTCTTTGCCTTATTATCCATTGGTTTGGTTCTCAATATTTCACAGTATCAGAAAACTGTTGTAATTCCTGTAAAAAGGAAATAAAACGCTATAAAAGTATAGGGTTTTATTATGGTTGAAAATTCTAGATATGATATAATGATCACTATATGAAAATTGTTTTAACAGGTGGAGGAACAGGAGG
>DAOLZR010000022.1:0-8058 GCA_035426405.1 Minisyncoccota bacterium
TTACTTCCGTCCAAACAACGGCTCACTTGGCTTTTCTCGCTTTTTAATAAGTTCTGCAATCTTTTCTGCTGTACTTGGCATAATCGGCTGAAGCAATACTGAAACTCGAGCAAGACCAGTAATAACATGATGAACATCGGCTCGAGCTTTATCTGGATCAACTTTAAATGTTTTGAATGGTTCTGTATCGGTAATATATTTATCTAAATCTGCAATTTCTGACCATAATGAAGTTGTCACCTCTGCATAATCAAATCGTTCATAGGCCGGGTGTGCAATATCGGCAAAGACTGGAAACCGAAGGTCGCTGATATCAACATCATATGTCTGTGCCATAGTCAGCGTTCGCGAAACTAGGTTCCCTAATCCATTTACGAGGTTTGAGTTATACGCAGCAGCAAATCGTTCAATTGTGAACGGTGAATCTTCAAACATGGAAACTTCCTTGCAGACGAATAATCGAAACGCATCAGTTCCATATTCTGCAACTGCATCGTACGGGTTTACAACATTACCAATTGATTTTGACATTTTAATTCCACCTTCACCGGTAAAAAAACCATTAACAATAACCTGATGTGAATTTGGTAACCGCGCAGCCATCAGCATTGCTTGCCACATCGCAGTCTGTTGTCGTAAATTATCCTTTCCGCAATATTGTGTTGGTGTTCCGTTAATCCAAAACTTTTCAAATTGTGCAGAATCTTCTGGCCAACCAAGCGTCGAAACATAATTTGCAAGAGCATCAAACCAAACATACATTACTTGTGTATCATCACCAGGAACAGAAATTCCCCATGACATTTTTGATTTCAAACGAGAAATTGAAAAATCTTCCAGACCTCGTTCGATGAATGCCTTAATTTCATTGAATCGAAAATCAGGTACGACAAAATGAGGATTCTTTGCATAAAAATCCAAAAGCGGTTGTTGAAATTCTGAGAATTTGAAGAAATAGTTTTCCTCATCAATCAATTGTAGTTCATAGGTTGGATGAATTGGACATTTACCATCTACTAATTCTGAATCTGTTTTTTCAAGCTCACAACCAACACAGTATTTTACTTGATACTGTTTTTTATAAATATATCCGTTGTCTGATACACGCTTCCAGAATTCTTGCGCTGCAGATTCATGGTGAGTGTCGGTTGTTCGGACATAATGAATATCAGACGAAACATTCAAGAGACTAGAAAGACCTTTAAATTCTTTTGCGAATCGATTGACATAGTCTTTCACATCCTCACCTGCTTTTTTTGCATCATCAAGAAGCTTCTGTCCGTGCTCATCAGTTCCTGTATTGAAAAATACCTCGTGACCTGTAAGAGATTTAAAGCGAGCAAGCACATCTGCACGCACCAATTCCATACCAAACCCTACATGAGGATCGGCATTTACATACGGTAATGTCGTAGTTATATAAAACGGTTTTTGTTCATTCATACATATACTATACATAAAAAAGACCCAATTCCCAAGAAGGTTGACAATTTCGATTATAACGATATAATTATACTAACTAAAAACTTAAGTATGACAATCCAGAACATTTATAAAGCTATTACTTGGGAAGCCTTACGACTTTTCGATCAGCAAGAGATTCCTTTTAACTTTGTTCCTGTTATTTCGAATAAAACAGAAGAAGAGCAAAGGAGAGCGTTCGAGGGCGATCATTTTGACCGAACTCGTTTCACATTAACCTGGCTTTTCGAGCAATTAAAGAAAAGTCACATTGTTCAAGATCAAAGTGTATTTGATTTTGCAGAACAGTTACAATATCTATTGCCAGGTATTAAAGATGAACGGTTTGAAGTGATTCAAAATGGTCGTAATTTCAATTACCCACCATTTCCGTTTCAGATTGACAACTTTAGTCTCGACACGAAACTAATGTCAAAAGAAGCTGACAAACAACGGGTGAGGATTTGGAAGTCAAAGCTTCGTAAATTCAAAACTTTTAAACTTCACAAAGATGAAGATGATGGGACAAACGATTATCATATCGTCCATCGGGAAAGCCATGATTAGAAATCACACTGAATAAGAACCAGTCGTATATTAAATAAAATATGACGACTGGTTTTTTGTACTAAAAAATACCTTTTCAAGGTATTTTTTAGTTGCAATTATTTCATTGCAAGAGTAGCTGGAGCTTCAATAGCTGCAATCTTGTCCATGGTTCGAAATACTAATGTCTGGTATTTCGGGTTCACAGAGTTATAAGACGACATCTTTTGAGACAGAGTTTTTCCTGCATAATATTTCGCAGTACCTTCTCGGTTACCAGCCAAATGGGCAGTCACTTCGTCAATTGCTTGTTCATAAGAGTCAAAGTGGATACATTTTACTTTAGAATAACATCCCCAACCTAATGGGTTATATGATCCTTTAATCATAAATTTTCCACATGTTGACTCGATGAAACATTTTGCAGCAACGAATCGCCAGTCCAGACCTTCACGGTCAGCCGCATCTACGAATGCTTTTCCGTAACCTGCCAAAGGCAAGTCATATTTTGCAAGGTATGCGTCGATTTTTGCTGCGCGTTCTGTCGCAGTCATTCCATCGACAATTTTTTCCTCTACCTGCTTAGATTCAGCAATAGCAGAATCTAAAGCTTTTGTAATAAGGTTAATAGGTCCGTCAGCCTGAGCAGCATGTGCCCAGAGTGATGTAGTCACGATTACAACAATCATTGCGATTGCTGATGTTTTACGCACGCCCTTAAACTTTTTAAAAGAATTAGTGATAATGTGGGCAGCACTTGATATAATTTGTATAAATGTGGGCATAATTGACGGTGTGTGCTCCGTCGAACATCGTGACTGATAGTTACTACTGTCCGGTTTCCACAAGTGAAAAACTGACTGTAATAAAAAGACCCGAAATGGGTATGAATGCATGATAGCATGTCTAGGTCTTGCTGTCAAGCTATTTTCGTGGTGTAATGGCGCATAATCCTGAAATAGCCTTATTTTATAAGGATATTAAAGAAGTCATTTTCCAACTCTTTTCCAAGTAGATAAGTCAGTTTTCGAGGAATGGAGCAAAATATTTGTTATCAGAATACTTACCTTGTCTCTTATTTTTTTACTCAAAAAACCGTCCAGTTTGGACGGTTTTTTGAGTATTCTAAACTGTAATTATTGCTGTTTTGGGAAAGCTAGCTGTAATTTTTGTTGAGCTGCTTGTAAAACTGTCTTGAAATCTTCAACAGCCTTGGTAACTGCTGCTTTTCGAGTCGCCCCAAGAGCTTCGATGGCTGTTTTTTTAACAATAGACTCTTTTGTAGCCTTAAATGTTTCGTGGGCTGCTTTTATAGATGATTCAAATGTAGCTTTTACTGTCTTTGAATCTACACCCGCTGCACAATCCGCAGTTGCTTTTGTTAGAGCTGCTTGGTACGCAGTCTTAAAATTTGTAATTGCTGCATCAATAGCAGTTTTGTTACTTGTATTCAACGCATCAACACCTGACCGGAAAGTAGAAATAGCTGAGTCGATAGCAGATCGACGAGTTGAAATCGCTGTTGTAACTGTTGATTTAAATTCAGCTACTGCTGCTTTTTGAGCATCTGTAGTAGCTTTTGCTTCTAATTTTTCGAATCTGTCACCGCGGTTATTATCCCAACCATCTCGATGTTGTTCAATTTTCGTGTCACGGTCAGAACGATTTTGTGTTTTTTTGTTTAGTTGTTCATTTCGACGCAAGTCTATTTTCACATTTTTCTCATTAATGGTATTCATCCACCCGTTTGCACGATTAGTAAGGCCTGTACAAAACTGCACTTCATTTTTATTTATTTTTTGTTCCCGCCGCTTTTCAAATGGTCCCGCCGCAAATGTAAGTTGTGGAACAATTATTGCGCCCAATAATGCAATCATTCCTAATTTTTTGTAAAAGTTTTTGTTCATAATATGTAATTAATTATTAACTAATAATAAAGCTATCTACTTCGTAATCATTTTGAACATATCCATCATCAGCAAGTTCTTGCGCTATGAGCATATCTTCTTGATCAAACTCATTCATAATATCAGCAATAATATCTTCACTAATCGATCCTTTTGATTCTTGCATAATAATTACGGATTGTTCATCAGTCGGCATAGCCATTTCCTGGTTAGATGCTGGCGTGAGCACAGTGTCTACGCGCTGATGGCGAACACTTGGAATAATGACAATAATAGCAAGCAGTGCAACCGATCCAGCTAACACAAGTTTATTTTTTGTAACATTCATAAATAGTATAAAGGGTGATTTTATTCCCTTCTGAAGTATTTTACGATTAATTGATTGATTTGTGACATTCTTCATTAACATATTAAATTCTGCACGCGAAGGTATCTCGATACCTGAACGAGATTGCTGCAGTAATGTTTCAATTTTTTTAGATGATTCATTCATAGTGTGTTGTATAGTGTTCTTGGAGTATTCGAAGCCCTCTTGAAACAGATTGGCGCAGCGTGCTTTCTGATTTACCGGTAATTAGCGCCATTTCATCATAATCTAATTCTTGGATATAACGGAGAGTTATTGCTTCCCGTTGTGATTCAGATAAAAAACCAAGAAGTTTTTGAACAAATTGTGCGTTATCGTCCGAAATAGCAGCTTGTTCTGGCTGTATGACTGAACTATCGGGAATACGCTCCATAAATTCATCAAGATCATTCATCGCAACGGAGTGCTTTTTACGCAGATGATCAATTAAAGTGTTTCGAGCAATTGTATATAAATACCGCAAACCTTCATCATAACGAATAGTATTGCGATTTTGATATGCTTTTAAAAATACAGTCTGTACAATATCCATCGATATGTCTTTATCGCGTAACCGCATGAAAACATACCGGTACACTGGTGTAAAGAATTCGGTATATAACTTCTCAAACGGATCAGATTCTGCACTGTTTTCAAAAAGTTCTTGTAATCTACTCATTACCATATTACGCAGTATAGCGTATTTTGTGACAGAATGTCGGCAATCTTAAATATATGATATAGTAATTGAACACTCTTTATGAATCAACGAAAAACAACATTATATATATTGAAAGTAGCTCTAGTAACTATCGTATTCGGGTTTCTGATCTATCATACCCATATACATATAAACACTCTATGGATAATTCCTATCTATTTGATCATTGGTTATTATTTTGGAAAACTTACTTGTGGAACACATTCAAAAAAATATGGTATTTGGCTAACGCTTGGACTGTTTATTTTACTTAATTTCATCCATTCATTATTCGATGGAATTCTTTCATTAACTATTTCTGATCAATATCAAGGCCTTGCAATTATTTCACATGAATTAATCAGACAGCCCGCACTCTATGTCGTTATATGGAGCATGCTTGCACCATTTGGAAAACGATACCATAAAATTGTGATGTCTATTTTAGCAGTAACAGGTGTATGGATGATTGGATTATATATCGGAACATTGGGAATTTCTTTCATCCACCAACTCTCATCAATAAGCGACTATATTAGCATCACAATCTTTATATTTGCAGGCGATATTATTCATCACCTAATTGATGAATATGTAGATATAAGAAATTACAAAAAAACCACTATATAGTGGTTTTTTTATAAACATTATTCGTTCGCTGTAGCGACTATATGAGAATGTTTTTTTGCAACAATTTTTGCAACTGGGAAAAAAGCGAGCCCTGCAAGGAATACAAACAATGTCGCAAATTCAAGCCCTGTTCGCAAACTATATTTATCTGAAATTACTCCAATAATAGCTGGTGAAAATGCTTCACCCACCAAGTGAATAAATAACACATACAGCGCAAATGCAGATGCACGGAATTGCTTTGGAACCACATCGTGCAGCACGGCCGTAACCGGACCTAGGTATACCGATAGAAATATTGCGCCCGAGAAAAAGAATACAAGGAATAAAAATGTTGTTGAATCGGCAAGCCCAAAGAACATCAACGGTGCAGAAATTAGTAATGAAACTGCAACAACAATACTTCGTCCCCAAGCGTATTTTTTGTGTAACCAGTCAGCAACATACGAACCAATTAATACACCAATAACACTTGAAATCATCATACCGATACCTAATATAAGCGAAGCATCTTTAACATTGTAATTTTTATAACGACTAATGAATTCAATACCCCATGTTATAAAGGCACCCGATGCAAATGATATCAATGTCCCACTAATAATAATCCAAATATATGCAGTATTTTTAATCAAGGATTTTAATGGTAGCACTGGTTCATCATGAACAACTCGTTTATCCTTTAATTTTAAAGCAAGTAGTGCTAAAATAATACCAGGAATTGAAACAATGAAAAATGCTAAACGCCAATTATTAAAATAAAATGCTACTAGTCCTCCGATAATCGCACCAGATGTTCCTCCGACTAACATCCCAACATTAAAGATTCCTTGAATGCGCGCATTATATTTATCTGGGAAATTATCCGTAATCATAGCAACCGCTGCTGGAGCATAGGTCGCCTCTCCTGCACCTACAACTGCACGCATACCAAGTAGTCCTTTGAAACTATTCACCAATCCTGATCCAAATGAAGCAATACTCCACACTGCAACACCTGTAGCGATAATAGCTTTCCGACTAATTTTATCAGCAAGTAACCCCATAGGGAATGTTGCAAGAGATTGAACTACCAGAAAAACTGTTCCAATAACTCCTAAGTGAAAATCGGTCAATCCAAACTCTAATTTTAAATGTGAAAACAGTGGAAAAATTACCTGACGATCCAAATAATTTAGGAAATTAATAAGAGTCAACACGATTATCATTACGCGCTGATCACGAGACATTGATTTAAACATAGCGTTGAGTATAGCAGAATAAGTCAAAATAAAAAGCCGTGAAACATCACGACCCATTTTTAATCTTAATTTTTAACCGTGACTATCAAACTCGTTTGAATGAAATCTTCCTTCGTTGTGTAAAATTGCTGCCTCTTCTGATGAAATAGTTCCAACATAGACGCCTGAATGATCGGGTGTTCCGGAAGGAGGACGAACATCTGCTAGTCCGGTTGCTTTTTTTCGCAACTTGTAAAAATCTTCTACCGTTTTATCGGTATTGTTCTCAAGCCATTTTCCACACAATTTTTTTCCTTTTTCATCCAAAAGATTGTAATAAGGATCTAGTTCATAAGTGTTAGAATTAGTCTTGTTGGCATCACTACTGTGTACTGCATGCTCTTTCTGAGTGTTCTGATTTGACTTTGTCATTTTTGTTTGTTATTTAATTTGGGAATTAGATAAACCTTACCACACATTTAAATAATAAGCAAATAAAAAACGCTTCAAATTCTTGGGCGTTTTTTACACATGAATAAGCTATATTACTTAAACCACTTTGTCTGCCATCCTTTCATCATATCAATTTCCTTGTTCTGTGCGGAAATAATATCATTTGCAAGTTTGATCAATTCTGGACGCTTTGAACTTTTCAATACTGTCTGCGCCATCTCGACAGCGCCTTCATGATGAATGATCATTTCTGATAAAAATGCTTTGTCGAATTCATCGCCCGTTTTACCAGCAAGCGCGGCATTCATGTCATGCATCATTGCCTGCATATTTGATCCGTCATTATTCATCATGCTGCCATCCGACATCTGATGTGTTCCATTCATAGTATGTGATGACATTCCCCAAATCAGCCATCCACCCAATAATCCAATCCCTAAAAAGCCTACGACAGTTAAAATATGTTTCATACCATTAAATTATAACAAAAATACCCGACTTTGCGAGTATCCTTGTTAAGAATTATTTCTTCTTTGCAGTTTTTGCAACTTTCTTTGCAGCAACTTTTTTAGCGGGAGCTTTTGCAGCTGGTGCAGTTTTTGAAACTTTTACTGCTTTTTTAACAGCAGCTTTTAGTTCAATGTTTGGCGTAGCCTCCTTTTTAGCAACAACTACAGGTGTAGATGTTTGCTTTGCAGGTTGTGATTGTTTAGACATTAAATCAATTAATGTATCCAATTTTCCTGAGATAGTTTGGATTTGTCGAGCTAGTGCGTCATTGTTTGCAGACGAAAC
>DAOLZR010000023.1:0-5009 GCA_035426405.1 Minisyncoccota bacterium
TTTTGGGGTCATGCGTCAAACATTCTCCGAAGTATCATGTCGCCAAACACTCCCATGCTTATCTATGAACCTCACAACTGGTTTATACTAGCTCGAGAATCGGTCGAGAAAGAGATTATGAATCGTAGTGCGGCAGAAGGACATCCATTTTATGTATATGTACCTGCAACAACACCTCTTGATAAATATGCAAAATCATTGTTCACTAAACCACACAGTACCTATTTACAGGATAGTCACTACTTCAAAGAAAACTTTTATGTAAATACACATGGAGACTACATTATTGAGGTAGTAATCGACCCCAAAACTCAATCAGAAATTGATAACTTTTATAACACTTATACAACTTGGGGTTCAGAAGCTGAGTCTGAAATAAAGAGAATTGTTTCGCATATGCGCGGTCGAAACAAGCTAACCATTTCGCGTAATGCCAAAAAGGCAGAAAAATATCGACGCATATTCAAAAAGTATTTCTTGATACAATAAAAAGCACATTGTGTGCTTTTTTAATCCCAACCTTTTCCCTTGTGCTTTACATCCCCTCTTTTAAACTCCTTCTTTTTATCAATATGCGCACCTGTTCTAAACGCTTTACCAAACGGTGCTGCAATATGTTCTTGTTTTGATTCATATCCTGCATGATTTGAGACCGCTTTATATTCATCAATTTTTTTCTGAGCTAGCTTTGCTTGCTCTTTTTTGTTTTGTGGTGGGTTATTAAAACCCATTTTCATGTTCATATGCATACAGTATACCAAACTTTAAAGTTATGTAAAAAAATAAGTACGCTTCGCAGCGTACTAAAACTAAACCAATTCAATCAAATGAAAAAATGAAATTTTAAGAATATGTTTCGTGTTTTACAAATCCTTTAACAGGGATCCGTAGTTTAGTAAGATAACTTCTGACATTTGCAATGCTAGTTAGATTTCCCTGTTCTTCTTTTTCAAGAAGGATGCTAACTTTATGATTCGCAATTGAGAATGTCATTCCGTTATCTTGATTACCGGATTGTTCAATAAGATGTGTACGTTGTCGAACCTGCTCTGCAAGTAATATTCCTGCATACAAATCAACACTTTCTGCATTTTTCAAACTGAACGATAAAGTTGTTGATGTTACTACCACTTTTCGAGAAATTCTATTGATTATAACATCAAAGCTTCTTGAGGTGTTCGGATCGGCTTTTTTACCGCAATTAAATAATGTACTTAGCATATATATGAAGTTTTTTGAGTTAACGAGCTATATTTTCAATGTTTATTATAATTATTGTAGCACTTTTGTCAATATTTCCCTATTTCTAAAAAATAGCCTATAATGTAAGGGTCTTTCGGGAAACCCTGAAAAGGGACAATTTCCAAAGGCTCTAGAGCATTATTATATAACGAGAACTCACCAAGGCCTTGGAAGAACTCATACTTTCGCACTATGAATAAATCAGCACTTGCAGAAATGATCCACGAGAAAATCGGAGGAACAAAAGTTCAATCAGAAGAAGTAGTACAATCAATCATCGATGCTATCATCTCTACTTTGAAAAAAGGAGAAGAAGTATCATTGGCTGGACTTGGAATCTTTTCAGCAAAAGCACGCCCTGCACGAATGGCGCGCAACCCAAAAACTGGTGAGCAAGTAAAAGTTGCTGCAACAACGGTACCAAAATTCCGAGCTGCAAAAGCTTTCAAAGACGCAGTTAAATAGTCTTTTATAAAACCACCGTCGAGACCGGTGGTTTTATGTTCCCAAGATTTGCAAATTTACTCTTTTAGGTTTATACTTTTATTAGTTATAAATCGTAGAGACGGGTTGGTTACCCATTTGGCGTAGATTTCTCTACGCCATTTTTATTACTTGATTAAAATAGGAAATCTGCTATTATGACAATCATGCGGTGTTAGTTTAGTGGTAGAATGACTGCCTTCCAAGCAGTAGATAAGGGTTCGATTCCCTTACGCCGCACTACTACGCAAAAAGCTCTGGTTTTTCCAGAGCTTTTTGCGTAGTAGTCCTTCGGAGCTTTAGCGAAGTAGGGCCTAATCTCGACGAAGCTTTTCGCTTCGAAGTGCACAGCACTTTAACTTTATTTTAGGCAGCTAACTTATTATACTTATATGTACTATGTATATATACTTTATAGCAAGAGCCTTGATCAGTACTACACAGGTTTTTCACAAGACTTAAAAGAAAGATTGTCTTACCATAAGTCCCATCAAGTAAAAACGACCAGTAGAAAAGATGACTATACACTTGTTTGGTATTGCGCATTCGATTCCAAAGTAAAAGCCCTGTTATTTGAAAGATATTTAAAGAAAGGATCAGGATTTGCATTCCGAAATAAATATTTTATTTAGACTAATTCCCTATCAATATATACATATGTTATAATAATTTCATATGGAACTAAAAACTAAACGATTAATACTCCGCAAAGCAAAGAAGAGTGACTGGAAAGATATAATGGAAGGTGCGAGAGATTTAAATGTTTCTAAAAACATGACAACAGTTCCGCACCCATATGAAAAGGAAGACGCAAATTGGTTTATAAACGATTCTATTAAAAAATGGAACAAGAAAACAGGGTATTCGTTTTTTATTGAGCTAAAATCAGAAAGGAAAGTAATTGGCGTTATGACAATCGGTGGTATCAATGAATTTACAGGAACCGCTACCACTGGTTCATGGATTAATAAAAAATATTGGAAACAGGGATATATGACTGAAGCAAAGATTGCTGTTAATGATTTTGCATTTAACAAACTCGGACTTAGAAGACTAAACTCAAGTGTTTTCAGAGATAATAAAGCGTCAAATGCGACCCAATTAAAGATGGGGTACAAGCTTGAAGGAACAAGCAGAAAAGCAGTTAAAACTAAATCTACCGGTAAAATACACGATATAAATATCTATGGATTATTAAAAGAAGACTGGAAGAAAACACGACTGAAAATTATTAAAAAACATAAGTAATTAAAAAGCACTTATAAGTGCTTTTTAATTACCACTCCAAATAAACAGTTTTTAACGGTTCATCCGGAACATCGCCTGACTCTGCATATTCCAACAATTTCTGGGGAATATCTGATAAAAATTCAGAGGGTGCATTGAAATTCTGTTGACCATAAATGGTTCGACTATATGCATGCGATAAATACAATCGTTCGCGTGCTCGCGTAACTGCAACATAAAACAGACGGCGTTCTTCTTCTTGTTCCTCTTTTCCTTTCTTTTGATCATACCCAGCATGAGGAAATAGTCCTTGTTCCAACCCCGTAACAAACACATAATCAAATTCCAAGCCTTTTGCGGCATGAACGGTCATTAATCGAACAGCGGGTCGGTCTTCACGAATGTTGTCTTGTTCAGAAAGTAATGAAATGTCTTCAAGCATTTGTAATAATCCATCACCCAACGGCATGTCATCGTATCGCAATGCATAGGTAACTAATTCTTCCATGGTTTCTAATCGCTCGCGTTCATCGGCCGATCCATTGGTGTACGCCGTAAACATACCTGACCTGTGAATTGCATAACGAACAGATTCGGATGGAATTTTCTCGAAACATACTTTTCTAATATCATTAACGATATTTTTAAAATCTCGATATCCACCACCTGCAACACCAGTTAATTCATCTGCAGCTCCTGCGAATATCTTTGCAAGTGCGACTTTTCCAATTCCGCGCTTTGGCTCATTAATAACGCGTTTAATATCTGACAAACTGTCTGGATTTACCGATGCACGAATATAGGAAACCAAGTCTTTAATTTCTTTTCGTTCAAAGAATTTTACACCCAAAACCTGATAAGGGATTTCATTTCGCAAACATGCTTCTTCCAGTGCTCGTGATTGGAAGTGGGTGCGGAATAGTATCGCAATGTCCGTTGCGGCAACTCCGCTGTTTATTAATTCCTTTATTGCATTCACAACAATTGATGCCTCGTGGCCTTCATTTAATCCAACATACACCTGTATTGTTTCTCCGTCGTGTTTTTCTGTGCGTAATGTCTTTTCGATTCGAGCCGTGTTTTTTGTAATAATCGCATCTGCTACTGATAAAATATTCGCTGTTGATCGATAGTTCTGTTCAAGCAATATAGTAACCGTTCCAGGAAAATCTCGTTCAAAGTTCAGCATGTTTTTAATATTCGCACCTCGCCAACTATAAATGTTTTGATCTGTATCTCCTACGGCACAAATATTATGATCAGATCCGGCAAGAAGTTTTGCAATTTGATACTGAATTTCGTTGGTATCTTGATACTCATCTATGTGAATATATTTAAATTTTGTTTGAAGCCCTTTTCGTACATCTGCATTTTCCTCGATTAGTTCTTTAGTTTTTACTAATAGATCGTCAAAATCAAGAGCGTTTTCACGCAGTTTCTTTTCTTGATATAGTCGCCACACTTTTACGGCATTATCGGTAATAGGATTATAAATTTCTGCTTCAAAATCAAATACTTTTTTACCAGCATTTTGAGCATTACTAATAATTGTTTTTATCGTTCGTGGATCATATTGTTTTGAATCAATCGACAATTCTTCCATGCAATCTTTAATTAGTCGTGTCGTGTCGGTCGTATCCATGATCACAAATTCTTTTCGTAGTTTTGCTTCGCGGTAATAGGTACGCAAAATGTACACACCCAATCCGTGAAATGTTTTCATCATTGCCATTTGTCGATGCTCGCCAAGAAGCTTATGTAGTCGTTCACGCATTTCAGTTGCAGCTTTATTGGTAAATGTAATCGCAAGGATGTTTTCTGCAGGTACCCCAGAATTAATCAAGTGTAAAATTCGGTAGGTTAGTGTTTTTGTTTTTCCAGTACCAGCACCTGCAACGATCAGTAGTGGGCCATTACTGTGGAGTACTGCTCGTTGTTGTTCAGTATTCAGATCATTTAAGTAAGAGAATTCATTCATGGGTACGAGTATACCATTCATAGTCACTGTTCCAAAATTAATACCATTTACGGGAATCTATAACACAAAAGTAAGTAAT
>DAOLZR010000023.1:5109-8034 GCA_035426405.1 Minisyncoccota bacterium
AGTAATAAAATAGCCGAACCTGAAAGGTTCGACCGTAAGAACTAAACTACTAACTATTTACTATTATAGTGGGGGAGAAAAAACTTTGTTATATCTAAAACAAATATAGCATATCCAAAAAAAATGGCAACTTGGAAAGTTACCATTCTGACCTATTGGCCACAAAAACCATAAAACTATGAAATACCCAATTGCCTCTCGGCAATCAATAGAGTTCAATTGTAATTAACTAAATAGTACTACAATCAAAATTAAAGTCAAGTAATTGATAAAAGAAAAAACGGGTTAGCCATTGCAGCCAACCCGTAAGACCCTAAAGTCTAGAAACATAAAAACCCTACCAACAGTATAGCCATATTAGAAATAAAGTCAAGTACTCTATATATAATAGACAATAGACTTATACTTGTGTCAAATAGCTATAAAGAGTATAGTATTGATAAGAATACGCTCTCGAGTAATAATATACAAAGCTAGAAGCACCACCTTAAAGCCTGTCCGGATGGACAGGCTTTTCTTATTCTTGACCCATACTGGCTGCCAAATCTGCTTGTACAGCCTTTATCTCATCATGTACCAAATCTGTAAAACCTGGAATTGCAGATCGTAAGAATTCTAATACTTCTTCTGCTTCTTTACCACTATCAATGAATGTTTCCAGTTGTGATGCCTGGTCATTATCAAGTGCGGCTAGAGATTTTATTAATACTCCTTGTAATACCAATTCCCCTATTTGATCGACATATTCAGTCTGTTCATCAATAGGTAGATCGGCTAGATTAAATTCTTTTACTAATAACTCACGAAATGTTGCTGCGTCCATAATAGTGTGATCTGAAAAATCAGAAATTAATTGAATAAATGTTCTGGGTGCTGTTTATTATCTGGTGAAAACGATAAAGGTGTAGGCATAACAAGTGGTAGAACTTCTCCCTCTGTAACTGGTTTACTAACTGACTCTTGAATAACTTGTGCCGCGGGTTCAATAACTGATTCAGGTGCGGGAACAATTAATTCAGGTGCGGGAACTTTGTTTTGTTTTGGTTGATTAATATTCCACGCTTTTAAAATCATTACATGCAGTGAGTCGTATATCTTTTTTCTATTCGCTTTCTTTTCGATACTTGGTAGATTTTTTGATTCTATGTTGATGGTCGTTGGAATGGGTTCTAATGCAACTACCGGTGCAACTGAAATAATTGGTTGTGATTTTTTAGAACTATCATCTGTAAATAACTTTTTCCATGTCGGCTCATTTTTTGTTAAACCATGAATTCCAAGTCGCTCTGTAATTGGTGCAAGTGTAGACTTCCCAGCTGTTCCGATAATTCTATTTCGAGTTTCAATAACAGTTGGAATTTCTAATGTAAATGTATGTGCAGCTTTTGCGAATACGCCATGTTTTTGGTGTGACAATACATCTGCCAGTCGTAATTGTTCCGTGCGAACTTCATTAATACTTAATCGCAGTGACGGGCGTGCGTTTGAAAATTCTTTGAAATAATTTTTCTTTGCAGCTTCATAGCTATTCATCGTCTTGAATAATGTATCATGAACATCTTTGTTATTTCCAAATAATTGATTAAATGTTCCTGTTTGTCGTTCTTTGTAGTTACTAGAATAAAAAGCAGGAAATTCTTTTACACAAGATTTTCGTGCTTCATCCAATGATACACGCGTAGGTGAAATAACTTCTTTTGGTGGTTCAGGATTTTCGATAGGTGCAATGATTATTTTTGGTTCAATTATTTCTGGTTGAATGTTTTGCGAGATTGGTTGTAGTGAATCTTTGGTTGGTATTTCTGAGACAGTCGGATCTATTATTCTTACTTGTGGTGCGCCAATTGTTCCCAGTGTATTTGTAGTCGATGTAAGCGGTAATGATGTAGCTGGGTAATCGGGAACTTCATCCGGGATAACTTCTGGCGTTACTTCCTCTTCTTGTTCTAGTTCTGATATTTCAACTTCTTGTTCTGGATCATCAATAACTTCATCTGTGGAGAATGTTGTATATTTTTTTACTCCATCTACTATGTGTGAAACGCTGAAATAATTTGCGCCTGGTATATGAATCATTCGGATAATTTGATCTTGAAAAATATCATGTGCAAGAATAATGCGCATTATCTGATCTGGAATATCCGCAACATTTGATGTTGATCCAAACGATCTATCTTCTGCGATATCTTTTTTTTCTCGAGCAAGCACCTGGTCAAGTACATTATTGCCTACCTCTGATTGCTGCTTACTCATTTCTTGCATCTTGCGATCGATACTACGAGCAAGACTTCTTGACCCAAGTTCTGCTTGTGTGAATTTTGCAGATGGTGCAGCAGCAGTTGTAGTAGTCACCGTAGTTGTAACAGTTCCATTTGAGCTAACCGATGGCGCTGGTTGTTGTTGATTTTTATAACTCGAAGGCATCATGAAAAAAGTATAACAGAAAACGCCAAAAACTTCTCATTATTAATATGATATACTTTGCATTATTATGAATATTCAAGATTTAAAAAGGCAGTTCCTGGAATATGTAGAGATCGAGAAAGGGCGTGCCCTAAATACCGTCCGCAATTATGAACATTATCTGGATGCGTTTTTTGAGTTTGGAAAGATTACTGATGTTTCACACATAAATGAAAACATTCTGCGCGAGTTTCGACTGCATTTGAACCGGTCTAAAGGCGTGAAACTAAAAGGTCAGTCGCAAGGTACCATGAAAAAAGCTACGCAGAATTATTATTTAATTGCACTGCGTTCATTTTTAAAATATATGCGCAAACGCGGTATCCAGGCACTTACTCCTGATTCAATCGAACTCGCGAAAACTGGTTCGCGCGATATCGATCCATTATCTGGCGATGAATTGAAAAGATTCTTGGAAGCACCACTTCAAAAAAACTTAGATCGTGAAACACGAAAAAATGA
>DAOLZR010000024.1:0-7875 GCA_035426405.1 Minisyncoccota bacterium
ATGGAACAATTACTGTTACAGATTTTAAAACTGGATCAAGTAAAACCACAGGTGTTATTGAAAAATTAGATGAAGAAAACAGATTGTCCGGAATGATGCGACAACTTGCAATGTATTCGTATCTGATCCGTGGCGCAGAAGGGAATGATGTTGCAGAATCGCGATTATTGTTTCTGGAAGAAGATTTGAAAAACAAAAATGCGTTATACAGAACGCATGTCAGTGGTGAACAGGTTGAATTATTGATTCGTGATATTGCGGATTATCAAAACTTACTTATCAGCGGTGAATGGATCAATCGAACCTGTTATTCAAAACCGTTTGGTAAAAGTACAGAATGTGAACATTGCGCAAGGATGAATAAGATTTTATAAAAGTAAGAAAGCCGCTCGATTGAGCGGCTTTACTTTTTTTTAAAAGAACTTAGTTTAACCTTCGGCTCCATCATCATCGGTAGCCGTAATCTCTATTGTCGGAACGACAATCGATGTTGATTTCCAGATGATTGATTTGTCTTCTTCAAAAGATTTTTCTTCTTTTATTTTCGCATTATTGAAGTACTTGATTGGTTTTTCTGAATTTACAATTTGCTTATGAACATACAAGCATGATGTTGGTCCTTTTCCGTCATAATGCAAATATAGCGTGAGAGGATTTACCATTGTCATCTTTTTGAAAAACTTTTTCGTATCATTAAATGCTTTTAAATCTTCTTTTGAAAACTTGCCAGTAAAATCAGCTTCCATATACGCAGATAAGTTAATGGAATATTCCTGGCGAACTGAATCGATGAAGTAAATGGTTGCGCGATACATTACTGTTTTGAATCCGTTTGCACTTTTAGCTGTGTCCTGAAATGGATTTGAAACCTGGATTTCAACCGGTACAAATGTGCATTCATAGCTAATTGTGTTGCGGGTGAAGCGTCCGGATTTGGATTTAGGTCCTGTAACATTGTTACACGCTGCAAGTAAGAGCGTAATCGCGCCTACAATTGCAATAACTGTTGTTTTTTTCACTTTTGTAATTTTTTGATTGTTTATTAAATTATAATACTATTATAGCATAATAAATTTATAAAGTCAAGTATCTCTAAAACCCTTTATTTTATATACTTATTCCATGAATACCCTTATAATCCTTATTACTTCGTTTATTTCTGTTATTGTTCTCGACTTTATTTGGCTCGGGATTATCATGAAACCGTTTAATACTAAAATACTGTCGCCATGGATGACTGGAGATTTTAAGTTGTGGCCAGCAGTTGTTGTCTATGTATTGCTCGCGCTTGGAACTGCATTCTTTGTTTTTCCAAAAGTCTCGAGCTTAGGGACGGCAGCATTGTATGGTGCATTTCTAGGGTTGATTATATACGGCGTGTATGACATGACGAATTTGGCAATTATTACCGGATGGCCGTTGAAATTTGCATTGGTAGATATGGCATGGGGAACAGTATCAGGTGGATTGATTGCGATGATTGCATATGGAGTTTCAAAGTTAGTGAAGTAAGAAATATAAAAACCGCTAAACATTTTTTATGATAGCGGTTTTTACTTACATTAAATAAGTAGGTTTTTTAATTGTGAATCTATTGAGGAACTCTTTGCCCGGCATATGTTTTGATTGTGTTGGCAAACACCTCATCCAGCCCGTATTCTTTCATTTGAACGCAGAATTCCACAACAATCTGTGAAGTTCTAGATACACTACTTGCGTCCAGATCAATAACAAGGGCACATGTGTCGCATTGTGCGGTTGAAACGGAGAATCCGTAGCCAGACAGTCCATCCTTCAAAAAATCAGCTTCTTTCCTATTAAAACAATCCATAGTTATAGAAGATTTGTCCAATTTACGCAATTTAACCGTTTTTCTTAGTATTTCTGTTCTTAGTCCTGTGAGAATCTTGTGATCATAGAGGTTCTCTAAAAAATAGAGCAAGCGTTTCTGATGCTCTGATCTGTGGCGTATAACTTTTTCTTCTGGCGTTTCTTCCAATTCTACGAATCGCTTTATTACACGGTCCGGTAGACAGAGCGGTATAAGCAGTTCGTTTTGGCTTGACTTAAATTCAATCTCTCCGTCCTCC
The DNA here is from genome assembly GCA_035426405.1 of Minisyncoccota bacterium. Taxonomy (GTDB): domain Bacteria; phylum Patescibacteriota; class Minisyncoccia; order Phycocordibacterales; family UBA1006; genus CALMMZ01. Next base: position 2,091 of record DAOLZR010000024.1, read on the forward strand.
ATAAGAAATTTGACAAATTTAGTTGTGTCGTTTTCAGATAGAAATAAGCTGATTGAATCATTGTCTTTCGCTGACATAATTGGGGTTATGTGCAAATCCCAAAGCATTTTTTGGATCGCTAAAGCGCTCCAGTCTTTTTTTGTTTCTCCTAGATTAGGTTCCATTTTATTAATTTTTTTGGTTAATATTGTCTATATTATAATCAATAAATATATATTTGTCAAGCATTTGGCGATTCATTTGCAACGCAGTATACTATTCCCATATGACTACAATAATCAAAACAGGTATTAATGGATTTGGACGCATTGGCCGAGCATTTTTAAAACAGGCTTGGGATCGAGGTGATATTGAAATCGTTGGAATCAATGATCTTGGATCACTGGATTCTCTTGCGTATTTATTAAAATACGACACGGTGTATCGAAACTGGAATCACAATGTTTCAAAAATTGATCCAATTTTGAATGAGGACGGGACAGTAAAAGAAAACGGATATTTAATTATCAATGATAAAAAAGTTCCTGTGTTTGCAGTAAAGGATCCTGCGCAAATTCCATGGGCAAGTGTTGCAACAGATGTTGTTGTTGAATCCACTGGATTATTTACGGATTATGCAAAAGCAGCTGCGCATATTACAGCAGGAGCAAAAAAGGTTGTTATTTCTGCTCCAGCAAAAGGCGGAGACGATGCAGGTGCGACTATTTTAATGGGAGTGAACGAGGAAAAATTTGGAACATGTGATGTTACAAGTAATGCATCATGTACTACAAACGCATCATCACCATTGATTGGAATTTTGGACGAGGCAATTGGAGTCGAGAAAGCAATTCTTTCAACGACACATGGATATACCGCATCACAAGCATTAGTCGATGGACCTAGTAAAAAAGATTTACGAGAAGGTCGTGCTGCTGCACAAAACATTGTGCCCAGTTCAACAGGTGCAGCGATTGCAGTTGCAAAAGCATATCCAAAATTGGATGGATTGTTTGATGGAATTTCACTTCGCGTTCCAGTTCCAGCTGGATCAATCGTTGATGTAACATTTATTGCAAAGCGAGATACTACTGCAAGTGAAGTAAATGATATTCTAAAAAAAGCAGCGATGGATTCTCGATGGTCTGGAGTGTTTGCAGTTACAGAAGAACCATTAGTTTCATCGGATATTCTAGGAAATACTCATGCATCAATTGCAGATTTAGAAATGACTCGTGTCGTTGGCGGAAACCTGGTAAAGGTGCTAGCATGGTATGATAACGAATGGGGTTATACGCACACGCTTGTCGAGCATGTTGTGAAAACAGGTGCGACTATTAAATAATCTAAATATATTATATGGTTGGAAATATGGAGTTCAAGAATGAAAGTATGCCTATTGCAAGAAACAGTGAGCATGAAGTAATGGAGCAAGAGCCAGAATTTAAATTAGAACAAGTGCGTAAAAGTATAACGGAATCATTAGATAGAATCGGAATGTTAAAAAATATTCCTGGGGCGGAACTTCAAAAAATGGAAATTTGGAGAACAGTAGGAACACTTACAAAACAGTTACGAGAACTTGAAGAAGCGTTAGGTATTGAACAAGATTTCAAGATAGACGAAGAATAAATCGCTTATAGCGGTTTTTCTTTACCCACACACCCAGGAAAATGCGCGACCCCGTCGGGGTCGCGCATTTTCCTGGGTGTGTGGGTTTACAAAAAATACAAAGTATGCTATTATATTTCCATCGTTGTTTTTCTCTTACTCGTTCATTTATTTATATGAACATCTGGAGTTTCTCCTTTTTATTACTGAGGGCAAGATAACGGCAATTAACCGAGCCTTATCTGGTTTTCGACAAGCCTTCGTAATAAAAGTTTTTACAGCCTGCGTGTCTGATATTCGTTCTTTATGAGCGTGACATTCATACTCGACTGAAAAAACTTTCATCACTCCGGCTTTACTACTCCCGGGCCTAAGACTCACATCGCTTTTGCGATATTTTTAAATAATTATGTATAACAAAACAAACACTTCTGGGCGAGGAGCTTCTTCGTCTGATCGTGGAGGATATTCAGATCGTCCGCGACGACCATCAACTGGTGGATCATCATTTGGACGCAGTTCTGCGCCACGCGGTGCATCATCACGATCAACTGGATCTGAAACACGATCATTCCGAAAACCATCTATGGTTGCCGATCTATACGATCGACCAGCACCACGATCTTTCGGTGGATCATCAGCTGGATCACGAACATTCACATCACGAGGGATGTCATTTTCTGGACGAAGTCACCGTGGACCAAAACGATTCGCAGGTGAACACATTGATGTATCACGATTTATCAACCGAGCAACAACAATTGTTGAGGAAGTGTACACGCCTGTGCACACATTCGGTGATTTTAAACTTGATGAAAAATTAAAAGATCGAATTGCAGCTCGTGGATTTTCAATCCCAAGTCCAATTCAAGATCAAGCCATTCCTAATGCAATCGACGGCCGCGATATCATCGGACTTGCTAACACTGGTACTGGTAAAACTGCTGCGTTTTTAATTCCTACAATCAATAAAATTATTAAGGACAAAAAACATAAAGCTATTATCATTACACCAACTCGAGAACTTGCACTGCAAATTCAAAAGGAATGTATTGAACTAACACGAGGTCTTGGAATTTTCAATGTTACCTGTGTAGGTGGGGCACCGATTCGTTTCCAAATGGAAAACTTGGCAAAAACTCATCATATTATTATTGGTACCCCTGGACGATTAAAAGATTTATTGGATCGGAAACGAATGAATATGTCTAATATTGGAACAGTAGTATTGGATGAAGCTGACCGAATGTTGGACATGGGATTCATCGATGATGTTCGCTATTTCCTAAAACATATCGAAGGTGATCGTCAGATGTTGTTGTTCTCAGCAACGATGGCACCAGCTATTGAAAAATTAGTTCACGAATTTTTGGAAAACCCTGTAAAGATTTCTGTGAAATCTCGAGATACATCAAAGAATGTTGATCAAGATATTATCCGAGTTCCCGACAAAACTAAAAAACTTGATATTCTTGCAGGTCTGTTAAAAGATCCAGCGTTTGGAAAAGTTTTGATTTTCGTGGAAACAAAACGATCAGTTGATCAATTACATGATGAACTACGATCACGAGGATTCAAATCTGATTCTATTCATGGAGACAAGCGACACCGCGAACGACAGTTTGCATTGAAAGGGTTTTCAGAAGGAAAAACACAAGTCTTGATCGCGACAGATGTTGCGGCTCGAGGATTGGATATTTCTGGAGTTACTCATGTAATCAATTACGAAGTTCCTCAGACTTACGATACCTATGTTCACCGAATCGGCCGAACAGGACGAGGAGACAATAAAGGTATTGCGTTGACCTTTGTATAATCAACGAATAAAAAACTCCCCATTTGGGTGGTTTTTTAATTTCATAAAATCACCTATTAGATGGTATACTTTGAATATGAAAAAAATAACTCTAATAACACTATTAATTGTGATACTTAGTTTAATTCCTTTGTTTATTATAAAGGTTCCAGTTAAAAATTGTTATAATACTGGTCCAATTGCCTGTATTCAAGCTCCGTGTTCGGGGGAGTATACTATATGTGAAGTTACTGGTCAGCAAACTTTATTTAATAAAATATTTTAATTATTTATGAAAATCCACATCGGTACCGATCACGCAGGTTTTGAATTAAAAAACAAACTTGTTGAATATTTGAACGAATTAGGACATGACATTACGGATCATGGTGCTTTTTCCTATGACTCAACAGACGATTACCCAGATTTCGTTACGCCTGTTGCGCATGCTGTTTCAATGGACATGAATAGTTTTGGGATTGTGTTAGGTGGATCCGGTCAAGGAGAAGCGATGAATGCAAACAGGTTCGAGGAGGTTCGCGCCATTGAATATTATGGTGGCGAGATTGAAATAGTAAAACTAGGACGAGAACACAACAATGCAAATGTGTTATCACTTGGGGCACGATTTGTAAGCGATGAAGAAGCACGAGAAGCAGTAAAAGTATTTCTTGAAACAGAATTTTCAGGCGACGAACGGCATATCGAGCGATTAAGTAAGTTTTCATAATATGAATATTATTCCAGCAATTTTACCAAAAACACGAGAAGAACTAATTGAAAAACTTCAGGCGCTTTCTGATGCAGATTATTCAGGCCGCATTCAAATCGACATGTGTGATGGAAATTATGTTCCATCAAAAACATGGCCATTTGCAGATTCAGGGGCTCCTGCAAAAAGTAGTTTCGAACTCGCAAGCATAATAAAAGACGATGGTGAATTAATTCAGTTATTATTAAAGTTTAATATCGATTTAGATTTGATGGTAGCTGACGCCGACTCCAAAATGGTGTTATGGGACGCACTGTTGCCGCAGAGAATTATTTTTCATTTGGATTCAATTACAGACAATGAATTATTGATAGAATTACTGAACCAAAAGGATGGAATGTATGAAGTGTTAAATAAGAAAGCCATCATCTTTGCATTTTCACTTGATACAAATATCGAGAAGTTTGATTACTGGTATCAAAATTTCAATATGCGAAATATTCAAGTTATGGGAATCGATCATATTGGAGTCCAAGGTGAAGAATTCTCAGATCGAACATATGATTATATAGAAAGCTTGAAAAAAAGATTTGACGGATTACATATTATGGTGGATGGCGGTGTAAGTATCCACACAATAAATCGTCTTTCTGAATATGGCGTTACAGATGCAGTTTCAGGCTCTGCGGTGTTCAAAAACAATGATATTTTGAAAAACCTCGCTGACATGCAAAACATGCTATAATGGTAGTATTATTATTAATTAACTCAGTAGAAACTACTGATCCAGTTTAAAAAAGAAAATCCGAGCTTCGCAGAAGTTTCTGACATCGTATCGTTATAATGCGCATTATTGTAATGCTTAACTCGGATTTTCTTTCTTAAACACCATATATTCATATGCAAATCTCAGAACAACATAAAAAAATAGGAATGATCCTGGTAGGCGCATTAATTGTCGTCCTCATTGTCCTTGGTGTGAAATTAATTTCTACTGTTGGGAATAAAAATGATGTCCCAGCAACGATTACTGTAAATGGAACAGGTGAAATTAAAGCAACTCCAGATGTTTCAAAATTTAGTGCGACAATTGAAGAGACGGCAAAAGATCAATCAATGGCACTTGCTGCAAGTTCTGAAAAAGTGAACAACTTAATCACAGCGCTTCGAACAATTGGTATTGCCGAAAAAGATATTAAAACAGAATATACAAGCGTAAATCCAAAATACGAATATCCATCTAAAAATGCAGAGATTATGATGTATCCACCTGTTGCTGCTAATCCTGTAATTACTGGATACACATCAAGTCATACATTATCTGTGAAAGTTCGAAATCTTGAATGGGTTTCTGCTGTACAAAAAGCGTTTACCGATGCAAAAGTGCAAAATGTTTCTGGTCCAGACTTATCAATTGACGATATTGATGATTTGAAATTAGATGCTCGAGAGAAGGCGATTGCTGATGCAAAAAAGCAAGCAAAAATCCTTTCAAAGCAACTACATGTACGACTGGTTTCAATTGTGAGTTTCAATGAAAACGGAGATGGTGCATATCCAATGTATATGTCAGCGCGCGCTGATTCTGCAATGATGGCAGGAAAAGCTGCAACACCAGAAGCGTCTATTGCAACTGGTGAACAAACAATCACATCGAATGTGTCTATTACTTACAAGATTCGATAATC
>DAOLZR010000025.1:0-7683 GCA_035426405.1 Minisyncoccota bacterium
GGAAAACAATACATTGTTCGTGTAGGTGATGTTATCACTATCGAAAAAATGGATGGTGAATTCACAGAAGGGAAAATTACTTCATTTGATCAAGTATTACTAACAAATGATGGATCAACTACAAAAGTAGGTGCTCCAACAGTACCAGGTGCAAAAGTTTCTGCAGAATTTATCGAAGCAGGACGAGATAAAAAAGTAATGGTAGTTAAATACAAAGCTAAATCTCGATACCTAAAGAAAAATGGTCACCGACAGCCTCACATGAAATTCAAGATTACAGCAATTGCGTAATAAAAGATTCCAAGAAATTGGAATTTTTTATTTGCAAAAACTTGTGAAATCTGTATAATGTTTTTTTGTAGCCACATGCGTGATTAGCTCAGATGGCTAGAGCATTCGACTGATACTCGAAAGGTCCTAGGTTCGATCCCTAGATCACGCACCATCAAAAATCCCTTCCAAAGAGGGATTTTTGACTGCTTGATATTTGAATGTAAATCTCATATACTTGTTTTGTAATTATTAATAATCAACTTATTTTATGACTGAAAGAATCTCTGGAACTTCCGCAGTTTCATCTGCTTGGAATATATTTAAAAAGAATTGGAAATTTATTATCCCCGCTGTTATTGTAACAGGAATTGTGTATGCCATTTTGCAGGTACTTCAAACGAGTGTCCAAGAACGAGCATTCCCATCATTAATTATTGCATTGATCGCCACTATAATTGGAATTGCACTTTCATTGGCTTGGTCACAAATTGTTTTAAAGTTAATCAAAGGTAATCATAATGGTTGGAACGATTTTAAGACTAATCCAAAAACTTGGTTTTCATATTTCGTTGCGCGTTTGATTTCTGGATTATTTATGTTTCTGGCAATATTGGTTTTTGGTCTTCCAATATTATTAGTTATTGGGTCTGTAATTGCTGCGTCAATCCCATTAATGATTATTGGAATTATCTTATCACTAACAGGAATCGTATTATTTGTCTGGATTTCAGTTCGATACATGATGATCTCATTTGTTTCTATTGATCATCCACATATGGGTGGTTGGAGTTTAATGAAAGAGTCTGCACGACTTACAAAAGGTCATATTGTTGAATTGTTTTTATTTGGACTATTATTATTGTTAGTAAACATTATTGGTTTAATAGCACTAGTAGTTGGTTTATTAGTTTCAATTCCGCTCAGTAAAATTGCAACAGGATATGTGTACGAACATTTAAAAGGGAAACATCATACGCACGCACAGGAAAATTAATGTTTGAGTAACAGAAAAACCACACGAAATCGTGTGGTTTTTCTGTTACTCAGTTATCCACAGATAAATACAATGTGGGCGCTTGTGTTTCACGGTGGGACAGAGTATTATTGAAGTGGGATGAAATGGGATTTACGATTCTCACCAGTTCCGACACACATATATGTTACTCGGAGAATTTCGCCATACATTGGATGACAAAAACAGAGTTTCCTTGCCAGCAAAATTTCGCAAGGAACTTGGAAAAAAAGTAATAATAACGCGAGGTCTCGATCCTTGTTTATATGTCTTTTCAATGTCTGAATGGAAAAAGTTCTCGGATGATTTAACATCTCAAACTAGTTTTAATCACTCAAACAGTAGAGCAGTCGATCGTTTTTTTACATCTGGTGCAGTAGAAACTGATGTCGATAGTTCTGGAAGAATCCTTATTCCAGATTTCTTGAAACAATATGGAACTTTGGGAAGCAAGGTAGTTGTTGCCGGAGTACGCAATCGTTTAGAACTCTGGAATGAAGATGGATGGAGTGATTATATGAAAAAAGTTGAGAAAGAAATTGGTGCATTGGCAGAGCAATTAAATCAGCCAAAAAAATAGTATGAATAAAAGATTTCTAGAAAAAAAATCCGAAAAGGAAAGTGGTCATACTCCAGTACTATTTACAGAATCTATTGATGCATTAAATATTAATCCGAAAGGAATATATGTTGATGGAACATTGGGCGGTGCAGGGCATGCAGAAGCAATCGTTGAAAAGCTAGGAAAGCAGGGAACATTCATTGGAATAGATGTTGATATCGATGCGATCAAGAGGGCGCAAACCCGCCTTGAATCATATCCATGTCACAAATATTTCATGCACGACAATTTCAGGAACCTGGACTCGATTCTTTCAAAGGTAGACATTAAATCAGTATCTGGAATATTACTTGATCTCGGTTGGAGTAGTTTCCAAATAAATGATGCATCACGAGGGTTATCATTTGTAAATGATGGACCACTTGATATGAATCTTTCAAAAGGTTTGGACACAGAGCGAGTCACGGCACATGAAATTATAAATTCATGGGAAGAATCAACGCTTGCAGATATTTTCTATGGATACGGTGATGAAGTAAAGGCTCGTGTCATTGCTCGACATATTGTATCTGTTCGAAAAGCACAACCAATTACAACAACACATCAATTAGCACAAGTTGTTATTGAGGCATTGTTTCCAAAAAAAGTTGCCACAAATAAAGATGCGTACTTCAAAATTCACCCTGCAACAAAAGTATTCCAAGCATTACGCATTGCAGTGAATGATGAGCTACAAACAGTAACAGACACCATACATGTCGGAATCGAGAAATTAGCTACTGGAGGAAGGTTTGCAATCATAACATTTCACAGTGGCGAAGACAGAATCGTAAAACATTTATTTAAATCGTATGTGGACCAAGGAATGATTAGATTGGTCACAAAAAAGCCTATCAGTCCGACTGATGAGGAAGTTCGAGCTAATCCTCGAGCGCGCAGCTCAAAATTGCGTATTATTGAAAAAATATAATTAATGAAATCTATGTATCACTCAGTATCAATAGAACAATCTAACGCATCTCATTCCGGCCCAACAGCTCGAATGATCATTTCGCGATCTCTTTCGTTCATCGCAGCTGGATGTATTGTTGTATATATGGTGTTGATGGTACGAACCATTTCATTAATCAATGAACGAAAAGATATTCGTGCAGAGATTCGAAACACACAGGTTGCGATCTCTGATTCAGAGGTTCGTTACTTTGAACTTGCTCAATCAATCGATAAAAAGGTAATCGAAAATCTTGGATTTACTGAATCAACCGTTCCAGTGTTTGCGTATACTCATCCAGATTATCCAACCGTTGCTGTTGCTCGATAAAATAAAACACCCCTGGGTGTTTTATTTATTTTTTTAAATATGATATATTATAAATAGTTCATAATGGTATTTTTTTATTGGCTGGCTCTATTTAGTAGATAGAGTCAGCTTATTTTTTTTGTAGGAAATGGTATACTAATAGAATCATGTCTGATGTCTTTGGGTTTCGAATTCGTGTGATATCTTTTTTTGTCCTACTATTAGGACTTTTGTTCGGTGTAAAATTATTCTGGTTGCAAATTATTCATGGGCACGAATATTCCAGTCAGGCAGATCGTCAGTATGTAACACCAGAAGGCGCACAGTTTGATCGTGGAACAATTTTCTTCAAGAAAAAGAACGGCGAGATGGTTTCTGCTGCGAGTCTGCTTCGCGGTTTTACGCTTGCTATGAATCCAAAACTTGTAAAAGATGAAGAAGCTGTGTTTACTAAGCTGCAAGTTATTTTACCAGAATTAAACCGTGACGAATTTATCGCTCAGGTTGCAAAAAAAGACGATTCATACGAAGAAATTGCAACTCGTATTAATGAAGATCAAGCCGCGCAAGTGAAAGCTCTTAAAATTCCAGGAGTTACACTGTACCGAATGAGTTCACGATTTTCTCCATCTGGAACTATTGCTCCACACGCAATAGGATTTGTATCATATAAAGGGGATGATCTGATTGGGCGATATGGAATTGAACGGTCATATAATGATGTGTTATCACGAACATCTAGTCGTTTATATGTAAACTTTTTTGCTGAAGTCTTTTCACATATAACCGATTTATCATCTGATGAAAGCCCGACGGAAGGTGATGTTATTACAAACATAGAACCAGCTGTGCAGACATCTCTCCAGAATGAATTAGAATTAGCCCGGGAACGATGGAATTCGGATCGAACAATGGGTATTGTGATGGATCCAAAAACTGGAAAGATTGTCGCTATGGCATCGACGCCTGGATTTGATATCAATAATTATCGAACAGAATCATCAGTTTCCATTTTCAATAATCCGTTAGTAGAAAGTGCGTTTGAAATGGGATCCATTATGAAACCACTTATTTTGGCAACAGCACTGGATCAAGGCACTGTAACCGCAGAAACACGCTATACAGACACTGGATCAGTGCGTGTGGGCGATCGTACTATTCGTAACTTTGACAAGAAAGGGCGAGGAAATGTGAATATGCAGACTGTATTAAATCAGTCATTAAACACAGGTATGGTATTCATCATGAGTAGTATGGAACGATCAAAATTCCGCGATCAGTTCGTTAACTTTGGGTTTGCTGAAAAAACAGGAATAGATCTACCAGCAGAAATTGGTGGAATCACAGGGAACCTAAAAAGCAATCGAGAGGTTGAATATGCAAACATTTCATTTGGACAAGGAATTGCTGTGACGCCGATTGGAATGATTCGAGCAATGGCAGCACTTGCAAATGGTGGAAAGATACTGGAACCACATATAGTTGACTCTATTGAATATCAGGATGGTTCTCGAAAAGAAATCCCAGTAAAAGAAATTAAACAAGTTATTAAACCCGAAACATCAGCAGAAATTACACGCATGATGATTAATGTATTTGATAATTATTTTAATGGAGCAAAAAAACTAGATCATTATTCAATCGCAGGAAAAACAGGAACTGCTCAGATTGCAGATCATACCACTGGTGGATATTATTCAGATCGTAATATGCACACATTTGTCGGATATTTTCCGGCATATGATCCACAGTTTATTATATTTCTCTTGAATGAATATCCAAAAAATGGTGCAGAATTTTCATCACAAACATTGATTGACCCATTTTTAAGTATTACAAAATTCTTGATCAATTATTACAATATTCCACCAGATCGATAAAAAGCTTAAACGGCTTTTTTTATTTATCATCATTAAATATGGTATTATATTTCCATATGAAAAACACTGAACATACGACTAAATTTTGGACACTTGAAACTGAACAAGTTTTAGAAGTGTTACACTCAAGTCGACAAGGATTATCAGTTATTGATGTTGAAAAACATCGACTTGAATACGGAAAAAATCTATTACTTCGAAAGAAATCTAAAGGACCATTGTCGGTATTGTGGGCTCAGTTTGCAAGTCCGCTTATCTTTATTCTTTTATTTGCAGGATGTGTGACTCTGTATCTGGGTGAATATATTGAATCTATTGTTATATTTCTAGCCGTGTTCATTAATATTATTTTTGGGTTTTATCAGGAATATAAAGCAGAAAACACGATTGAAAAATTAGCGTCGTATGTAAAAAATACAGCGCGTGTCATTCGTGATGGATCTATTAAAGAAGTTGATGCAGAAGAATTGGTAATCGGAGATATTATTAGTGTTGAATATGGTAGTCGTATTCCTGCGGATGCTCGGATTATTGAATCAACCAGTCTTAGAATTGATGAAGCAATTTTAACTGGTGAATCACTACCTGCTGAAAAGACATCAAATAGTATTTCAATTGATGGAGTATCAGATCGTAGTAATTATGTTTTTACGGGTACATACGCAGTTTCTGGTGCAGGATTGGCTGTTGTTACACATATTGGAAATAATACAGAAATTGGAAAAATCGCTGCGTCGGTTGCACAGGTAAAACGCGTATTGACCCCTGTACAAACGGCCGTAAAACAAATGTCTTGGTATATATTTTTGATCGCATTGGTGATTGTCGCTGGAGTCTTTATACTTGGAGTTATTCGTGGTGAAAGTATTTGGGATATGTTGATTTTGTCATCCGCAGTTGCTGTGGGTGCTGTTCCCGAAGCTCTTCCTATTACGCTGACAGTTATTTTATCTGTTGGTGTACTTTCTATTTCGAAAAAAGGTGGACTCATCAGAAAATTATCTGCCGCAGAAACACTTGGATCAACAACACTTGTACTGACAGATAAAACTGGCACGCTGACCTACGCAGAACTTTCAATGGATGAAGTGTATACATTGGAAGACTTGCTAAATCAAAAACTTCCAGATAGTACAGTTCTTTCAAAAGAATCCCTAACAAGTGATAAAATTCAGATGTTACAACAAGCAATGGCAAATACATCTGGAGTTGTAGAAAAAATTGGAGACGATCCAACAAAATGGATCTATTCAGGAAGTGCATTTGACCGCATTCTGTTAAAAAGTGTTTATCAGTTTAATATTCCTATCAATTCAGGTAATAAAACCGAACTTATCGTTCCGTTTAATTCAACAAATAAATTTTCAATTGCTGATATTGGAAACAATCTTTCAATTCTTGGTGCACCCGATATTTTAATTAAACAGTCATCATTATCGCAGTCAGATAAAGATTTATTATTAAATCATTTACAAGAATTAAGTAATCAAGGTAAACGACTAATCGCACTTGGTGAAAAGCCAAAACAACAGGGAAGCGAAGAATTGGATATTTCAGGTGTAACATTGATTGGATTATTCGCATTTTCAGATCCATTACGACCAGATTCTGCAGAATCATTAAAATTTATTCAGGCACACGGAATCGCCGTAAAAATTATTACGGGCGATATGCCTGGAACAGCTCGCTATATTGCAAATCAGGTAGGACTGACTGTAGCTGATAATGAAATCTTGACAGGTGAACAGATTAAAAATATGGATGATACAGATCTGAAAGCGATCTTACCAACTAAAAAATTATTTGCACGCGTAACACCAGAAGACAAGCTGCGTATTGGAAATCTGTATCGATCAATGGGTGAAATTGTTGCCATGACCGGTGATGGTGTAAATGATTCGCCAGCATTAAAAGCGATGGATATTGGAATATCGCTTGCATCGGGAAGTGATGTTGCAAAAAGTGCAGCCGATATGATTTTGCTTGATAATAATTTCAAGACTATCACAGAAACAATTACAGAAGGCTACAAAATAAGGTCTAATATTCAGAAAGTGTTCGTATACTTAATGTCCAGTTCGCTTGATGAAGTATTTGTAATTGCAGGTGCATTAATAGCAGGGCTTGCGCTACCTATGAATGCGCTCCAAATTATTTGGGTAAATATTTTAACAGGAACACTGCCAGCACTTGCGTTTGCATATGAACACAATTATTCCGTTCATAAAAAATCAAAAAAGATATTTGATTTCAAATTAAAATTTCTAGCGCTGGGAATTGGAACATTATCATCGATACTACTGTTTGTGTTGTATTACGGGTTACTAAAAATGACCAATGATGTATTGCTTGCACGATCAATCTTCTTTACGTGTTTTGCAACATATGTGTTATCGGTATCATATTCGTTCCGCGATATGGATAAAATACTATTCTCATATAATCCATTCACAAACATGCGATTAAATATTGCAGCAATTATTGGATTTGGATTGGTGTTTTTAACCATCTATCATCCGTTTATGCAATCAGTGTTTAGTCTAACATCAGTTCCAGTTTCATTACTGTGGATCATAGTTGTATGGAATGTGTTTAATGTATTGGTTGTAGAACTTGCAAAGTTTGGATTAATGAAGTTCAAGAAATAAAATCAGCA
>DAOLZR010000026.1:0-7512 GCA_035426405.1 Minisyncoccota bacterium
CAACACCTCAATAGAGGTATGATGATATGGCAGAAAGTTAGTGATGGTCAAAACTACACTAATATTAATGACCATGTACAAGCATTGAAAACAGGCGGAGTATTTCCTGGTATGAGTCAGGACAGAATGTATGGAGATAAAAATGCGCAAGTATCTGTGTGGAAAGATTACCTTTTAAACACAAATGCTATGGCGACTGTATCTCTTGCCTCCATGACATCTGCATTAAATGCAGTAAACATGGCAACAGGAAGTTCTCTTACTAACGAATTTGGCGGCGCTTATGTTGATGCAAGCATTGCTCTAACAGTATTAGGCAGTAGTTGGGCTTCAACAGGAGACATGCCAGCTTATGTTCCAGGTAAAGGTAGTAAGATCAAGTTTGATACTTACCATCAAAATGCAGAAGGGAAAAGCGGTGGCTACATGGACTCTATTGTTCGTGAGCGTCACTTATTACCATCTGGATGGGAACAAGCAATTTTTATAAACATCCCAGGATATGAACCTATTCCAATTCGTTCATGCTTCTGTGGAAATAATATTAGTGTTTCTGATATTCTAATGTTTATAAAGAAAAAGGATGAGGTTGTTGTTCCAAAACCGCAACCAAGGTCTGCATCTACAAATTGCATTCCTCAAACTCCTGACATGCCACGCTCTGCAGCAACCACTTGTAAGACTGATAATCCATCAGGATTACCGCAGCCTGCACCTACAACTGCAAAAGGCACTACGCCATCGTCAATGCCTCAAACGGCACCGACAACGGCAAAAGGAACTACAAGCACAACGCCAAGTAGTCCATCAACCGCTGTTACTACACCAGTAGTAAAAACTCCGGTTGCTGCACCAAAAAGCAGTGCTTACGATTTTTAACAATTTCATAACCTAAAACTTCATATAGAAGGGATTCCTCACAGGATCCCTTTTATTGTGCTTGTTTTATAAGGGTTTATGGCTATTTCGACCTAAAGCCAGTAATAATGAAAGAGCTTGACAAATATCCTGTATATGATATACTACTTATAAGAATAGTGAGTTATCGCTATTCGTCAGTTCTTTCACAAAGTTGTCGATTTTATATGTAGTTATAGGTTTGAATAATTCAAAGGTCTGGATGTTTATCAAGATTTTCGAATTATTCAAATTCTAAAACAACAGTAACAATGAAAAATACGACAACATTCAGATTTATTGCGATGATCGCAATCGTTTTCACCAGCGTAACTGCCTTCGCACAGGCAGGTGAATTCCCATATGACTGGGCAAGTTACGGTATTCAGAACTTTAAGTTCTTAAGAACCGAAGCGGTTTCAAACGGAACTTATAAAGATGTTTACCTGTACGCAGGTAAAGAAATTTCAACAGCTCCATTTTACTGCAAAACTTGCGAAGGCAAGAATTCTCCAGCTCCTGTTATCAATAATACCAACACCAATATCACTTATGATGCGGAAATGGAAGCTAAGAAATTAGCATTTGAGATAAAAAAATGGGAATCGGATAATTATTTCCGCCAACAAGATTTGGAAATGAAAAAGAAGAACTACGACCTAGCTGTAAAGCAGTACAAAATGTACAAACGCCAAGGCGGCTTCAAAGGCTTCACAGACTTCTTGGCTTCTGCTGGATTATTCTTAAGTGGAACGGGTGAGGTTATGCAAGGAAAAGCAGCATTGGATGGATTATATCAGGATAATCTTACCATTTTCAATGGTAACAATCCTGCTAATCCTATTGCGCCAAATGCACCAACCGACTGGAATTATGGAACAACGCCTACCGCTCCGGTAAATCCAATAACTCCAATCACTCCAACATCGCCTACAGACTGGGGTTTCGGTACTGTTACAACAACACCGCCAGGTCAGACACCTCCAATTATTGTTGCACCGCCAACAGATTGGAATTAACACAATTTAATCACTAAAACTTCATATAAAAGGGATTCCTCAAGAATCCCTTTTATTGTGCTTGTTTTTTATGGTATTATTAACTCTGAAAGGGTATTAATAAATAAGGTTAGATACTTGACAAATTATGGCAATATGCTATACTACTCATGTTTATTACCAATAATTCACGAAATAAACTCTATAATATATATGAAAAAAATTATCCAAAAAACTATGCGATTCGGACTTCCCGCACTGCTTGCTATCACGCTTTTTGCTGGTGCAAATGTTGCCTTGGCCGGATACGCGTTCAACTCACTGTCTGACGACTGTCGTACAACATCTGTTGCAAACAAAACAACTGGTGAAGGTTATGATACGCCATGTCTAGCAGGAAGTGCTATTACTGTTCAGCCAGGTCAAGAATTTGTTGTTAGTATGTATTTCCGAAATACAGGTGACGCAAATGCTAACCAGGTATATGCAAAATTAAACGGAATCGACGGACAATCTGTACTTGGTGTAACTACATTCAATGGTCAGATTTTAGTTGATACTACAACTCTTGCTAAAAGTCAGTCTGTAAATGTTAACTTCCCAACACGGGTAACTGCAACACTTACAAAGATTGAATTTATTACTCGATCAGGAGGAGCTCGCGATATTACATCTGACCGAACTATTTTTAGTTCAACTGGACGAAAGATTGCAAATACAATTGCTCCAACTTCAACAGACGGTGACTATGGTTCAATAAAAACAACTTACCGTGTTGAATCTGCTAACTCTGGATGTACTTCTAACTGTGGAACATCAGGATTACCAATTGTATTAACTGGTGGATATCTACCAAAAACAGATTCAACAGGAACTGTAAACCTACAAGGAACAGTTAGTCCTAACGGGTCTGCTGCATGTACATATTTTATGTATGCAAACATGACTAATGGTGGATCTACTGTTACAACTCCAACACGATGTACAAACTCATCTACTTCTGGAACATACAACTTTAACGAACAATTTTCAGGACTTTCAACTGGTTCTTATAACTACAAAGCTTGTGCTGAAAATTCAAGTAATCAACAAGTATGTGGTGGTGTAGAAACATTTACTATCTCTCGAGATAACTATAACCCAGGTACTAACAATCAAATGACAGTATATACAGATTCATATTCTTGGATTAACCAAGATAATGGAAGTGTAACACTGTACGGTCATTACAATAATAATACTAATGGCTCAACTACAACCTCGTTTGAATACCGACGAAACGGTGAAAGTACTCGATCAATTATCGCAAGTACTTCATCAGATAATTCTCGATCATTCAATGTATCATTGTACAGCCTTTCAGTAGGAAGTTATGAGTACCGAGCATGTGCAACAGCTTCAACAAACGGATGTGGTAACTGGAATACATTTTATGTAAACCAAAATACCTACATTGATAACAATAATTACAGTAATGTTCAAACATTGCCAATATTATACCGTGGACAGGACTCAGCAACACTTGATGGTTATCTGAATCTACGAGGATGTTCATCAGCTCAGACATACTTCCAATATGGACGAAACGGGTCATATGGATCGACTACAATGTCATCTTATAAGACTGGCTCAGGATCAATTTCACAGGCGATTGCTGGCCTTTCTCCTAATACAACTTATTACTACCAGGCTGTTGCTCAGGCGTGTGGGACAACTATTTATGGGTCTCAATCGCAATTTACAACAGCAGCTTACTCAGTAAATCCACCTGTTTATACTGGCGGAACAACAACAATAATTCGAAATATTACTACAGCTACTAATACTGGTGGTGGTGCAAAATATTTGCGTTTAACTATTGATAATGGACGAGATACAGTAGTTCGAGGTGATGAATTAATCTACAATGTAGAATGGGAAAATATCTCAAACAAAGATTTGGAAGACCTAGTATTAGAAGTTTCTTTCCCAGAAGGAGTACAAGTTACTTATACTGAGGAAGGTCAAATTGATAAGAAAGCAAATTCAGTCTATGTTAATATTCGTGATCTAAAAAAATTAGAGCAAGACGATATGATTATTCGAGCTCGTGTAAATGGATCATTTAAAGATAATGACCCAATTACAGCTCGTGCAATTATGGCTTTCGAGAATCCTGAAAACAAAGCTCAGGAAAATGCGATTGCATACGATTCAGATAGTTATCTATCAAGTTCAAGCGTGCTAGGAGCTTCAATCTTTGGATTGGATTTCCTACCTGGAACATTGGCTGGATGGTTGTTTATAATCCTATTATTAATACTAGTAGTTTTGATTATTCGCTACGCTACACGCCGACGCGAAGAACATCATTATTACCCAATGGATAATAATGGACCAACATATCCGACTGCTCCTGTAGCAGCACCGGTTGCGCCTATGGTGACTAAAACAACTGAAGTTGAATACACACCATACCGACCTACTCCAAAGCAATAATTATTTTATTCGTGAATTATGTTCTCCTCGCAAAAACCGCCTAATTGGCGGTTTTTGCTTTTTCTGTAACTTCAAGTATGATACTAGCTATGCAATGGAACACAGTAACAATCGAAGATTTTAAGAATGTCACAAACGATATTTTGAACAGTATTTCTGACAGATACACACACCGCGGAACAGATAATGCATGCGTTGTGTGTTTGCAGGGAGATTTGGGTGCTGGAAAAACAACAATGACCCAAATGATTGCAGAACGACTCGGCGTTATTGAAAGCTTACAAAGCCCTACATTCGTAATTAAAAAAATATACAATACTCAATCAGAGGTATTTAAGACCTTGATCCACATGGATGCATATCGATTAGAGGGCGAAGAAAACCTGGAAGTATTGCGACTTGGTGAAGATTTTAAAAACCCAAATACATTGATGGTAATTGAGTGGCCGGAAATGATTAGTTCAATTATTCCAAAAGATGCGATCAATATAAAAATTGAACACGATGGTAATGGAAGAAAGATACAGTTAGATAACAAAAAAACCGACTAGTCGGTTTTTTTGTTAAAGATAAACATGCTTCCAAGTAGGGTAAGCGCAACACCTAATATTAATGCCATCATTGGGATTGTTAAGAATCCAAAAATGCTGATATCAATAGTGGTGCACGATACGCCGTTTTGGACACATGCGCCACTGCTTGCAATGACTCCTTGTTGAAGAAATACATGATAGAGTGAAATTATAGATCCAACAATTGCAAGTGGTGTTGAGTAGTGAAATATATCATAACCCGCAGAACTTTTTCGTCCGTGTCGATACATGGCTACTGTAAACAAAACAACTTGAGGATATAAGAATATCCGTTGCCACCAGCAGAACAGACACGGTGGTAATTTATAAATTTCAGAATACCCAAGTGATCCTGAAATTGCTGCAATTCCGATTACTAGCCCAATCAGTAGTGCGTTTTCACGAACTAAATTCATGATGTGATTATGTTTCCCCATTACTATTCTAAAAATGACGAGCACAACAGTAAAGAAGGCAATGGCAATAGTTCCGATTCCTATAAAAATGTTGAATGTTTCAAGAGACATAAATAATATGTGTTATTTTACCGGAACTGCACAAGAAGTTTTTTCTGCTAATTGTTCGAATGTTAATTTGCCTTCAACTCGTGTTCCATCAGAGAATTCCCATGTTGGATAACTATTAATCTTTTGATCGATACAGATCTGTGTTTGTTTGTCCTGAGATATGGCACATTCTACATACGGTAGTTTTTTAACTGATTTTCCGAATAATGCTTTTTGTGTTGCGCAATGAGGACACCAGTATGCTCCGTAGAATTTAGCTCCAGAATCGTTAATACATTGAGCAAAGTCGTCGTATTTGCCAGGAGTTTTAGCGTTTATAATAAGGGCACCACCAATAATAATTATAATACCAATAATAATTCCAAAAAATACTTTTGTTTCTTTTGACATATACTAACAGTATATCAGAAATAAATTAAAAATCCTCTTGTACAGAGGATTTTTAATCAGTATTATTCTTTCACTAATTCGTCTAGATATTTCCAAAATGCTTCTTTTCCTGCTAATTGGCTTACACATTCAGTAGCAATTGCTTTCACGCGAGCATATGGATGTAATTGTGGAATAGGGGAATGTCGATAAATCCAAGCAATTTTTCCTTCACCAGCTAGTTGTTGAAGTGTTGGATGTAGTTTTTTGCAGTATGGGCAATCAATATCAGAATATTCAATAATAGTTGCAGGTGCTGTCGCAGCATCTCCAATGATGTGATCGTTTTCAGTAATTATTTGTTTTTCAGATGTTCCCTGAATATAAGATAACTGTTCAGTAGGGGTTTTTCCTTCTGAAATCGCTTGTTCAATCATTGATTTATCAAGAGCTCCAAATAATGGGAATTGAATATCTTTACCATTTTTTTTCATCAACACAATCATATGAGGAGTTCCTCGTAATCCTGCTGCCTGGCCTAGTGCTGTATCTCCATCAACAACTGCTGCGGCTGCTTCTTCGCCAATACATGCCGATAAATCTTTTGATTTAATTCCAAGTTTTTTAACTATTGGTAATGTAGTGATTGACTTGATTACATCAGCCTCGCTGGTTGGAGCAATCTCGCCAGAAGTTGTTTTTGATGGCGATCCAGTAATGCCTTTTGCCAATACAATCCCACCTCCAATTAATGCTCCTGCAATGATAATAGAGATTGGTGTCGCAAATTTTTCAAATAAATGTTTTGTGTTCATAAGTATAAAGTTAAAATGTAGTAATTAATTATTATTCCTTGTCGCCCAAGAGGTATCCAATTGGTTGTAGTCGAGGAACAGTGTCGCAAATGATTTTAATAAGCCCTAATATTGGAAGAGCTAATACCATTCCAATGATTCCCCAGATCATTCCCCAAATAATGATAGAGATAATTGCGGCCAATGAATTAATGGCGATTTGACCACCAGTGATGCGTGGCGTTAGGAAGTTATTGTCGACAAATTGAATGACCAGGAACATGATTATTGCAAATAGTGCTGTTAGAGGTCCGGACACTATTAGTGCAAAGATGGTAACTGCTCCAAATCCAATTATCGTACCAACATATGGTATCACATTTAATAATGAAACAATAATTCCCCAGAATAATGGGCTTTTTATTCCAATAAACCAGAATCCTAACGTGTTCAATACTGTCATGATGGCAATAACCAAAAGTAATCCTAAGATATAACGAGGCAAGATTCTAAAAGATTTTCTTGCGATAGTCTGTATTTCTTCTTGCTGATTTTTATCTGCAACCATTTCAAAGAATTTTTTGATTCGTTCTCGATAGAGTAGTAGAAAGAATGTAATAACAAGAGAAAGTCCAAATGTTGCCAAAATATTTCCCGTTGCTGTAACAATTGTTCCTACAACACTGAAGCCCCAACTAGACAAATTTGTATACTGTTGAATTTTTGATGTAATCTCTGCCTCTGTTAATGAAAATGTATTCATTAATGATGATTTTGTGGCTGCAATGTTTTCGTTCACTGCTGTTGCGTATGTTGGTACATTCCCGGCAAAACTATTTATAGCAAATCCGATTGTATAAATTATTCCAGACAATAC